>USSR01000770.1 GCA_900557355.1 uncultured Bacteroides sp. | reverse complement strand
CCTATACCATTCGCGCAAGAGCCAGGTTGTTCCCCCACCCGATCCCAGTTTCATCCCTACAGGATCAGAGGTACAAAACCATTCCGTACGGTCTACATTTTCCAATTCATAGAATGCCGACACAAGATTAGGCGGCAAGGATAATAATTTTTGCATATCCGATTGCTATAATGCTTAATATATTAGCTGCAAATTAAAGCAATCTTAAGCAAAATCCACGAAAAATTTTAATGATTTTGAAGATGAAAATAGAAATATCTCCATTTTCTATTTTTCCAGCATATCTACTACTTGCTGTAATAATGCAGGCATTTTATGGTTGGAATTCTTAATCGTATGAATCTGCTCTTTTCCTTCCGCAGTCAGTGAGAAATACATTTGGCGTTTATCGACTTTACCGATAATACGGGCAATCAGCTTCTTCTCCTCCACAGAGCGTATTAGCTTAGAAGTATTAGAATGAGTAAGTCCTAATGCCTCTGCTATTTCTCCGGAGGTGAGCCGGGGATTATCCAGAAGTGCACAGAGCAACATCCCCTCATTCAACGAGAGGTTGTATTGCTGGATAAACTGGGTTTCAAACTCGGCTATCGCCCGATAAACATCACGAATTTTACATAAATCCTCCATATATTCTCTTTTTTATTTGTTAAATAACAAATTACTAGATGAAAAGGTTGACATTGGCTTTATCTGCCCGCTCCATGTAAGTAGCAACACCACCGATAGTTACCTCATCCAACAGTTCTTCACGACTGATTCCCATCATATCCATTGACATCTGGCAAGCTATAAATTCTACACCCTGTGCGAGAGCCTGAGCACGGAGTGATTCCAAAGAATCCACACCTTTTTGTTTCATAAGGAAGCGCATCATCCGGCTACCCATGCCAAACATATTCATTTTGGATAACTTCAATTTCAAAGAACTGGAAGGAAGCATCATGCCAAACATCTTACCAAAAATATCTTTCTTAACTTTCGGTTTCTGCACTTTCTTCAGAACATTCAATCCCCAGAAAGTGAAAAAGACCGTAACCTTCTGTCCTGTTGCCGCAGCACCATTTGCCAGTACAAAGGTAGCCAAAGCTTTGTCTAAATCATCACTGAAAAGAATCAAAGTTTTTCCCCTACCCGCACCCGCTATTGCTCCGGCAGGCGATGGACAAACAGCAGCTGGGTCACCTTTCTCTATAGTTACCGTATAACGGCCTTTTTCTTCATGACTTCCTATCAGACGGTTTCCCGTCGTATCACACCATGCTGAAGCATCACGTGCAAATCCGGCATCAGTTGCCACAATCTCCACTTGTTCTCCCGGAGCAAGAGTATCCATTGCCTTCTTAACTTGCATGATAGGCCCCGGACATTGTAGACCACAGGCATTAATTTTCAATGGCTCTTTAAAAGAGCCCACCGTAGATTCTATTGAATTAACCTGAGGTGTGGCAACTTTATCGGGTACAGGTACAGATGCTACTGCAGCAGAATAGAGCTTATATCCTCCTGAGAGGTTACGCACATTCCGATACCCATTTCCCATCAGGATACGTTGTGCCAGATATCCACGCAACCCTACCGCACAAAACAAGACAACCGGCTTGCCTGTAGGAACTTCCGACATACGATCTCTTAAATCATCCAAGGGAATATTAATTGCTCCCGGAATAGAACCGAAAGAAAATTCCTCGGGAGTACGGGTATCTATCAACATGACTTCATTCTTTTGCTGTACCAGCTCGCGCCAGGTAATAATGGGCATCGCACCGCTTATTATATTAGAAGCCACATATCCTGCAATGGCAATAGGATCTTTAGCCGAAGAGAACGGCGGTGCATAAGTGTGCTCTGTTTCCATCAGATCGTAAACCGTCCCGCCCCGCTTAATAAGTCCGGCAATCTGATCGATACGTTTGTCCACTCCTTCATAACCAATGCACTGTGCACCATATAATTTTCCAGTAACAGGATGGAAAGTTAATTTTAAAGTCAGTGGCAACGCATCCGGATAATAGCCCGCATGAGAAGCAGAATGGGTTACAGAACTCTGATATTCCATCTCCCATTGCTTCAAGCGCTTAGCAGCAAGCCCTGTGGAGGCAACAGTCATATCAAAGACCTTGGCAATAGAAGTGCCAATAGCACCTTCATAAGAAACTTTATTGCCAAATACCATATTATCAGCCACGATACGTCCCTGGCGATTGGCCGGATTAGCCAGATAATTAAGCCATGGTTTTCCGGTCAGCGGATGCGGATATTCAATTGCATCCCCTACGGCATAGATATCTTTCTCAGAAGTTTCCAGATACTCATTTACCCAGATACCTCCGGCTTCTCCTATTTTTAATCCGGCATCTTTGGCCAAAGCAGTTGCCGGACGTACACCAATAGAAAGCAATACCATATCTGCCGAAATTGTCTTCCCACTTTTCAAGAAAACTGTAATACCTTGCTCTGTGCGCTGAAAATGGGTTACTCCTTCTTCCAAATAAAGTGAAACACCCTTCTGAGCCAGATGCTGATGAACAGGAGCGGCCATAGAGAAATCGATAGGTGCCATTACCTGATTACCCATTTCCACTACAGATACAGAGACTCCTGCATGATGCAGATTTTCTGCCATTTCCAATCCGATAAAACCTGCACCGACTACGACTGCACGTTTTACAGCATGTTCTGTGAGATAAGATTTTATATGATCGGTATCTTCGACATTGCGGAGGGTAAAAATACCCTCTGAATCAATGCCTTCTAACGGTGGCCTGACCGGAGTAGCTCCCGGTGACAACAGAAGCTTATCATAAGTTTCTTCATATTCGCCTCCGTCAACCGTACGAACCGTAATGGTTTTATTCTGCGGATGAATGGCAATCACTTCATTCTCTACACGCACATCCACTCTGAAGCGCTGACCGAAAGAAGCCGGCGTCTGCACCAGTAACTTCTCACGTTCATCAATCACGCCACCGATATAATAAGGTAAACCGCAATTTGCATACGATATATACTTTCCCTTCTCTAATAAAAGGATATCAGACTTTTCGTCTACTCTTCTTAATCGCGCCGCCGCTGTAGCTCCCCCGGCAACGCCTCCAATAATTATATACTTCATACTTCTTTATTTTAGTTTTGATGGTGCAAAGAAAATAATATTTTCTAAAATAAAATAGTTTCCATTGGAAAATAATGTTAAAACACAATACGGCAGCATAATAACCAAGAGAATTACTATCATAAAGCATGAAACATACAGAGAAGAAAAAAGTTCATAAATGCAAGATATAAGTCAACAGGAAAGTGTACACACATTTGTTTCAAGGCATATTTATGCCTTGAAAAATCATATA
>USSR01000769.1 GCA_900557355.1 uncultured Bacteroides sp. | reverse complement strand
CAAATAAATTGGGCCAGTTGGTAAACAGGTCCTTGCATGGCGCTTCGGCTGACATAATGGGATATGCATATAACATCCGGAACTGGCTGACCCGTATTGAAAGTCCCAACCTTATTTTAAAGTTGAATTATGGTTATTCTGCCGGTGGAGGGAATATCGCTTCAATGTTCTGGAAAAGCGGTGAGGAAGGCCGACAGAAATATACATTTACCTATGACGGACTGGGACGCATGTTGAATGCTGATCATTTAATCTTGGGCCAGCAGGATGAAGATGATGACGACTGGGGAGTGACAACCGGGCTTATGAGTATTCAAACCGGAAGGCAAATAGAAGAGACGCCTCTTGCCAGAGAAAACGCTTTCACGGAAAGAGTGACGGAATATGATAAGAATGGAAATATCCTGAAGTTGGTACGTTACGGACAGACAGGCGCCAATTCCTACGGTGTGATTGACAACCTTACGATGACGTTGACCGGTAATCAGCTGAACCGTGTGGATGATGCCTCTACAGTTTCTGCCTATGGTGGTGGATTCGAATTTAAAGATGCCGTGAAACAGGATAATGAATATGCTTATGATGCCAATGGTAATTTAACACAAGATTTAAACAAAGGTATAGAGGATATTCAATACAATTGCTTAAATTTGCCAAGACTGGTAAAGTTTAAGGATCAGAGTACTATTACCTATACTTATGCGGCAGACGGGACAAAGCTGCGCGTGGAACATAAGATAGGAAATAGCACTACCCGGACGACTTACTGCAGTAATGTGATCTATGAAGATGGTACAGCCAAGTGTTTACTAACGGAAGAAGGTTATGTCTCTTTAGACGACCGGGAATATCACTATTACCTGAAGGACCATCAGGGAAACAACCGGGTACTGGTTAACAAGAACGGTGGCGTAGAAGAAATCAACCATTATTATCCATTCGGAGGGATCTTTGCAAGTGAGGAGAATGTGCAGCCTTATAAGTATAATGGCAAGGAACTGGAAACAAAGAAAGGGCTGAACTGGTATGATTATGGGGTAAGACGGTATGATGCGGTGCTGGGACGTTGGCATAAGATAGATCCTATGACGGAAAAGTATTACTCAGTGAGTCCTTATGCGTACTGTTCTTCAAATCCTGTAAATGCAATTGATTATCAAGGCAAGCTTGTCATATTTATCAATGGACTTCATAATGGCTTTGAAGGTGCTGATCCTGATTACTGGAAAATGAAAAATCACTCTCCCAATTTTGATCAGGCTGTAATGGATCATTTTAAAGATTGGAATAGTCGCTATTATGATGGTTCTTTGGGAGGGATATTTAGTTTATCTTATAACATGCAAATTTCTACTCGTTTCGATTTTGGATATATTGCTGGCTTGCGAGACGTGAAAGATATTATTTCAAAGTTAGCAAGAGATAGTAAAGGGAATATAATCGAAACAATTAAAATTATTTCTCATAGTATGGGAGGTGCTTACGCTAAAGGTTTCTTGAAAGCGGTTATGGAATATATACAAAAGCATCCGGAAGAATGTAATGGAATAAACCTTGCAGAATACGATTTTGCTCCTTATCAACCAGGATCTCAAACTGCTATAGAAGGGGTGGATACGTATCAGTATTCACATAAGAAAGATAATATAGCAGGAAATACTCCCATCCGGGGTGCAAAACAAATGGATACATATAGTGATGAAAAGAGAAGACATTCTCTAGAAGACTTTTTTGATTATATAAAGACTTTGCCGGAAGGTAGTTATAAAATAGAAGATGGAAAGGTGGTAAGATTATAACTGATTTTCATTAAGTTAGTATTTATGAAATAAGTGTAATGGATAAAATGGCTCTCCTTGGGAATTGTGGATATACTCTTTATTGTATATTGATTCTCAGGGGAGCTTTAAAATCTTATAAGTGTTTAGAATATGAAAAATGGGTCTTGTTTTTTTAGATTATTATTAGTTATATGTATTGTGTTAGTACATATACACATGAGTTTATATACAATGGGAAATATGGCTAATCCTGTGACTTTTGTAATGATGTATTTACGTTCAGATACGGATTTTATTTGCTTATTTACAGGCTTTTGTGTTCAACTTATTGTAACGGCTTTGGTTGCCTATCTTATTCTGGATTGGAAGCGTATTTGGTGTTGGGTTTTAATTCTGATCTTGGGATTATTTACCACAATTTATGTGACTGATTATTCGACATTGTATTACTCGTTTCCATCAGATTTGGGTCTTAGTCGTATTTATCATAAAATATATGAGTATCCACAGGCCTTTAAGGATGGAGTATATTATGTTTTCTTGCAGTTATCAGCTATATTATTATATGGTTTCTTTGATTTCTTATTGAAAATCAAGGGTAAAAATCATGGGAAATCGCAGGAGAAGTAGCGTTTTTTTTGAAGAAGATGTATGGAAATACCTGTTTGTTTTTTATACTGTTATAAAAAATGACATGAATCTTATAACTAACAGAAAGCAAATATTTGTTTCAGTGTGATGGCTTTTAGAAGCTTATGCTCTTTATTATTTTTATTCATTTGAAGTAGGAGGCACATTTATTAGTTTGCTATTAGTGCTCATTTTATGTTTACTACTCAATATGAATATGACGCTCGCGGACGTTGCACGAAGAAGAAATTACCCGGGACTGATTTTGTGGAGTATACATACAATGCTGCGGACCAGCTGGTCTACTCCCAGGATGGCAACCAACGGGCGCAGGCTACCAAGAAATGGACTTATTATCTGTATGATAAGTTCGGTCGTCTGACCGAGCAGGGGGAATGCACGAACAAGGGTGCCACTTCAAGCCCGGTGGTGTATATTCATAATTATTATGATGGATATGGGTTTATAAACGGGACAGGCTTTACTGATTCCAACTATAAACTTACAGAAGCTCAGAAAGCTTATGGCAAGGGCTATCAGACGGGTAGTGTCATCAGTATATTCGGTGATAGCAAGAAGATATATTTGATGTATCAATATGACATTCAGGGACGTGTGGTGAAGACTGTACAGAACAACTTGCTGGACGGGCTGGATGTGACTGAAACGACTTATACCTTCAGTAGCAATCCACAGACAGTGGTTCATAAAAATACGTATAAGGAGAATGGGACACAAAAGTCTATTACCGAAACTTACACTTATACTTATGATTATGCCGACCGAATCAGTAAAGTGGAACATACGCTGAACGATACCAAAGTGGTGCTTAGTGAGAATACCTATAATAAATTGGGTCAGTTGGAAAACAGATTCTTGCATGGCGCTTCGGCTGACACAATGGGATATGCATATAACATCCGGAGCTGGCTGACCCGTATTGAAAGTCCCAACCTTATTTTAA
>USSR01000768.1 GCA_900557355.1 uncultured Bacteroides sp. | reverse complement strand
ATATATAGTATACAAATGATTCATTGAATCAGGATTTGTATTAATTGACCAGTTTTTTGCGTTAATAAGAGTTGTTTTCCCTCACATCATTCATTTCTTATTTTGCGTATTTGTTATTGTTTCTACAAGGCTATTGATATAAACCTCTATATTATCATAGGCAGTACTTAGATTTCTTCCGTTTGCATCATATTTGTTTGGGTTCAATCCGTTGGCGGTTTCCCATTCGTCAGGCATGCCGTCATTGTCAGAATCAGTAATTTGTGGCAATGATTTTAATGTTGGCCATGCGCTCCAGTCGCTACCAGCTCCGGAAGGCTTTAGGTCTTTCTGACTATCGATAAGTCCGCCCTTAGGATAATTCTGACTTTTCCAATGGATGATACCTTTGTCGCAATGTTCACAAGGACCGTTCGGGCAGGGGGCATCTCCTAATCCGTTGTGTTCGTTCTTTCCGATGAATTGTGCCGTTCCTGTGCGTGTCTCTTCAACGATACGAGTATCTATATCATCTCGTTTGAGACTGCAACCCGCATATTTCAACACCAGCTCGTAAGCTTTTTGTGCTGTGTGGGTAGTTACCGCATCTACTTCTACCGGAGTATCCCGTTTCAGTTCATCGAGAGAGTGACCGGTGTTGTTACGGATACCAGTCCAGTTGTCTTTGTTCACTTTTGCGGCGGATGCTTCTGTCAGTTGGTTTCCTGCCTCGAAGTAATTCCGGCTGATATGATACTGTCCCAATACCCCTTTGATCGGTGCAAAATCTCCATCAGAAGAGCTGATGTCGATAGCCATCACACGGTTGGCCACTTTGGCATCCGTAGCGGGTCCGGGTTTGTAGTAGTTGTCCACAATGTTAATACCCATTGCTGCGCCGCCATAACATCCGTTACCGCTCCAGTTATAAATAACATTATTACGCATATCAGTACGTTCCTGACCTTGATATTTTACTCCGGAACCGAAACGTGGTGTGCGACTGTCATGGTGTGCCATCAGATTATGATGATAGGAAGCGTTGACTCCTCCCCAAATACCGCCATATCCATGAGGGCCTTTGGTATGTCCCGATAAGCGGAGACTTTCTGAAATAATACACCATTGCATAGTAAAGTTAGTATTATCATAGAATGAAGCACATTCGTCAGTGCTCCAACTGATGGAACAATGGTCAATCATGATATTGTTTTTCTGGCGTCCTCCCAGAGCATCTGCACCGTCGGAAGCCGAAGAGCCCAGCAAATCCGTATCTCCCATTCGGAAACGCAGGTATCGTAGAATTACATTATCGGCCGATACATTTACTGGAAAGTGAGCCAGGCAGATACCGTCTCCGGGAGCTGTCTGTCCGGCTATCGTGACATCACCGTTCCGAATGTCCAGTGTCGATTTTAGATAAATGGTGCCGGATATACAGAAGACAATTATACGAGGCTCCTTTTGTTCGATGGCATACCGGAGGGTACCCGGTGCTTTGGAGTCTTCCAGGGATCTGACAATATATACCTTTCCACCTCTTCCTCCTGTAGTGTTCATTCCTCCTCCTTCAGCTCCGGGAAAGGCATATGCTGTTTCTTCTACTGGTGGAGATACGGAGGGAGAATCCGGTGGAGTCTCCTGTTCTTTATTATCTTCATTGACTGAAGATGTGGAACAGGAGGAGAACGCTTCTACTTGTGTGGCAAACAGTAGTGCCACGAAAATGAATTTTACCTTGTTGTTTTTCATATCTTACCTGATTTTTTATAAAATGTGATGATAGTGATACTGATACAAATGTAAGTGGATAGAATTTGATAGACAACTGGTTGCATAGATAGTGCACCAGATTGCACAAAAAGTCCGCAACTTTTGAATGATATTAAAAAAGTCCACGCAAACAAACAAATAGTGAGAAAGTATTCATGTTGTTCCGTATACTTTTGTAACGTGAAATAGTAACTGCTCAAGGCAGGACGACCAAATAATAATGGAATAAGAATCTATCATTAAGAATATAACAAATAATTTATGAAAGCACATTTATTTTCAAAGATGTCCCAAGGACTATTGTTGTTATCAGCTTTGCTGGCAACAAGTTGCAAGGAAAGTAGCAATAACTTTTTTGTTCCCGACCATGAAGCTCCTTCTTTGGTGTCTGTAACTCCTGCAAATGGTGAAACGGCCGAAGAAAACAATACGATTCTGCTTACTTTTAACGAGTATGTGAAAGCGGGAGAAGGGAAAGCGAATTTTAATGGCGAGGAAGTGGAGTTGACTTTCAAAGGTAAAACAGCGTCTTACGCTTATACTGCTTTGGACTATAATCAGGCCTGTCAGTTCAGCCTCCCCAAAGGTGCAGTCATAGACTTTCAGGGAAATGTATTCGAAGGTGTCAGTATTCAGTTTACAATCAGAGAACGTCCTCAACCGGAAGCACGCATATTTGATGCGGTGGTCAGTCCTGACGGAAAAGGAAACTATACCAGTATACAGAAAGCAATAGATAATGTCCCCTCGAAAAGAACAGAACCCTGGCTCATTTTCGTGGCGAACGGAACGTATGAAGAACAAATTATTATTCCTGAAGACAAACCGTATATTCATCTCATCGGACAGGATGTGGATAAGACAATTGTCAAGTTACGAATTAACAGCTCAACCGAAGCCAGTGCGACTGATCCGGATGTGTGGAGGTACTCTTATAAGAACTTAGGAAAAACGGAAGCTGCTATGGTATCAGTGAAAGCTACGGATTTTTACGCAGAGAATATATCTTTTGTAAACGGATATGGCAAAGAATTACAGAAAGGTCCTATGGCATTGGCAATGTATACCCAGAATGACCGCAACTCATTCAATAATTGCAAATTCCTCTCGTACCAAGACACCTGGCAGACAGGACCTAAGTCGGATAACGGCAGACTGTATGCACAGAATTGCTGGATTGAAGGAGCCGTTGATTACTTCTATGGAAACGGGAATTGCTTCCTCGAACATTGCACCTTTTATAATATGAGGGATGGCGCAATTATTGTTGCTCCTTCTCATAAAGTAGGAACACGTTGGGGATATGTGTTGAATAATTGCATTGTGGATGGAAATGAATTGGCTGATACAGAAAGTGTCAAGTTGGGGCGTCCCTGGCATAATTCTCCGATAGCTGTATATCTCAATACGATTTTTAATATAAAGATAGCTCCGGAAGGATGGACGGATATGGGAGCTATTCCTCAGATGTTTGCTGAATATAACAGTAAGGATAAGGAGGGGAATGCTGTAGATTTAAGCCAGCGTAAAACGCAATATACCTATCAGGATGAACAAGAGAATCCGGTGACAGGCATTTGTCAGGCTGTCCTTACGGCAGGGGGGGCAGCGCGGGTTACGGATC
>USSR01000767.1 GCA_900557355.1 uncultured Bacteroides sp. | reverse complement strand
TGCGCTTATATAAGTGAACGCTTATACTAATATAAGCGCAGGCTTGTGCAGATATAAGCGCAGGCCTTCGCAGATATAAGTGTTTTTATAGAAGTTTATGCACCAAAGAACTTCATAGGTTGTTTTTCTTCAAGTACTGTAGTTTAAAGTTCGAAGCTTTTCATTATCTTTGTTCTCAAGAATAATGATTGACAGCCTCCTTTTTACAGATGAAACATCCGCAAACAATCCTCATCACCGGTGCATCTTCCGGTTTCGGAAAAGTAATCGCCACGCAATTGGCCGCACAAGGTCACACCGTCTATGGCAGCAGCAGGAAAGCCGCTTCCGATAATCCGGATTTCAAGATGCTGCAACTGGATATTACTGATCCTGTATCGGTATCCAACGCCATATCTACCATCATTGAAGAACAAGGCAGCATTGATGTACTTGTCAATAACGCCGGGATGGGTATCAGCGGAGCTATCGAACTCACTACCGAGGAAGAGATACAACGCCAGATGAATACGAATTTCACGGGTGCCGTCCGTATGTGTGCAGCAGTACTGCCTTTCATGCGCGAAGCCGGACACGGACGAATCATAAATATCAGCTCCATCGCAGGCGTCCTTGCCGTTCCCTTTCAGGCTTTCTACAGTGCATCCAAGTTTGCGATTGAAGGGTATAGTGAAGCACTTTATCAGGAAGTAAAGCCGCTGGGCATCCAAGTTTGCGTAGTCGAACCGGGAGATTTCCAGACAGGTTTCACAGCGCAGCGGCAAGTGTGTCAGACTTCCCTATCCCATGCGCAATATGGGGAGAGTTTTGCAAAAGCCATGCGAAACGTAGAACAGTCTGAAAACAATGGCTGCCGACCGGAAAAGTTAGGCAAAGCAATCTGTAAACTGGTAAATAGCCGCCATCCTGCTTTCCGCACAAAGGTCGGTCCATGGGAACAAGTATTCTTTGCACGCATCAAACCTATGCTGCCGTTTTGTCTGGTAGATTGGCTGATCAGGAAATTCTATTAGTTAGCTCGTAGCTCAATAATATTCCCCCAGCAAGAATTGTATGTAATCATATAATTTATATCTTTGCGAGCAAATAAACATCACCCCCTTACAAGGTTCAAGTAATGAAACAGACTATTCTCACTATTTTCTTTGCAATCATAGCATGGGGAGCGAATGCCCAATCCCCTATCTCCTTCCAGGTAAAAGCCGGAGTCGGTACCTCCAACTTCTATGGAGAAAATGTAGAAAGTGACACACGCATCGCCTACAAAGTAGGTGTCGGCATGAACTATGAACTTAACCGCACATGGGTATTTCAACCCTCACTGAACTTTGTATCGATAGGTGCCCGTGAAGAGGTGGAATATATAGGCAAGGTCAACATGAACGAGTTGTATATCCAACTCCCCATCATGATGTCCGCCCGCCTCAACCTTGGAAAGAATTACAGTGCTTCCCTGAGTGCCGGTCCGTATATTGCCTACGGCGTAGGCGGAAAGACATCCGGTGAGATGGAGGAATATGATTACAGTAGTGAATACAGGCCTGACAGAAGCTACAGATTCCGCATAGATACTTTCGGTAACCGGATAGATGACAAAATGGGGAACAAACGCTTCGACGCCGGTCTTATGTTCGGCCTCAATCTTGAATATCACAAATTCATATTCGGAGCAGAGCTTCAATTGGGAATGATCAAGGTAAACGACCAGCTGGATAATCTGTTGCAATCATCCGGCATTGAGAAATTCTCTCCCAAGAATCTCGCTTCGTTCTTCACCGTAGGATACCGGTTCTGATTTATAAAACCGTCTAAAAACTCATCAGATCATTCAATGCTTCGCTCATGCTGGGATGTGTAAATATATAATCACGCAAGAAAGTATATTCCTGTCCCGTTTTCATTACAATAGATACGATATTAATGATCTCACTTGTTTCCGGTCCGAACAGGGAACAACCCAAAATCTTATTTGTATCGGCATCCACTACTACCTTAAATAACCCGTCAGTCTCACCTAAAGTACGTGCCCGCGGAATGGCTGCTACGGGAAGTGTATTCACTTTTACGTTCAGTCCTTTCTTACGGGCTTCCGTCTCACTCAACCCCACACGTGCCAAAGGAGGATCCATAAATACCGAATAACTCACAGGCTCACGGTCGTCTGTACGCCGTTCTCCTGCACCGAATAAATCTTCACGGATAATACGGTAATCGTCCAATGAAATATAAGTGAATTGCAATCCGCCTTTTACGTCACCAATGGCACGGATGGCCGGATTAGTAGTACGCAGCCATTCATCTACAATAATAGCTCCCCGTTCATTCACTTTCACGCCGGCAACTTCCAGGTTCAGTCCCGAGGTATTCGGACGGCGCCCTGTCGCCAATAAAATAGCATCTCCTTCCAGGTGATGGATTTCATGAGTTACAGCATCCTCATAAATCACTGTTGCAGCGTCCACGGATTGTACCTTTGCATTGAGATAGAATACAATGCCTTTTTTCTCCAATACGGTCTGTACGTTGGCAGCAATATCCCTGTCTTCACGGCCAATCAGTTCGGGATACCCTTCAAGTACCGTCACCTTCGAACCGAAAGAGGCATACATGGAAGCAAATTCCAGGCCGATATAGCCTCCACCCACAATCACCAACCGTTCAGGAAGTTCTTCCAGTTCCATGATGGAAGTGCTGGTGTATACGCGGGGATTCTCTTTTATTCCATCAATAGGCGGTACGATGGTTTCCGCACCGGTATTTATAAAGATCTGAGAAGACTGCAATTCTATTACTTCCGTCTCCGTCCGCACTTCTACTACATCAGGACCGGCAAATGATCCGACACCTGTATACACCGTCACATTAGGATTATCAGCCAGATTATGATAGTTCTTGTTCCGGGGAAAAGAAGTAACCTCTTCCTTGCGACCAATGGCTTGACGGTAATATTCCTTCTTCTCTTCCCACGTAGCCTTTACCGGAGCTTCCTTAGCCAGATGTACCAACGTCTTTGTAGGAATACAGCCGATATTGATACACGTGCCTCCATACATACGATTGGAACGTTCTACTATGGCAACCGTCTTCTGACGTTTTGCAAATTCGGCGGCTAAGGTCTTCCCACCCTTGCCGAAACCAATAATAATGGCATCATACTTTTTCATATCTCTATTTTTTTAATTGTTCCAGTACGCTCTTCGCACTGTCTGCTAATATAACAATTGCACCGGCCAAAATGGCTGTATCTTTTATAACTAATCTTCCTGCACCGGTCAATAATGGGAAACCGGACTCGCCACTGCCCAGGTTAGGAACCCATACTTCGGGTGTGGTGACAAGGAAAGAAAGCGTTCCGAGAGTCATGATAATGGCAAGTCCCTT
>USSR01000766.1 GCA_900557355.1 uncultured Bacteroides sp. | reverse complement strand
GTGGATTATATCACTGTTATTGATAAGAATGCGATTGCCGCAGATTTTGGAGCACAATGCCGGAATACATATGCCGGAGGATATATTCACTTTTTAGATAAAACATTGGGAATGGTGGAAGACTGGAAATGGACTTTTGAAGGAGGTAATCCTTCTGTTTCAACAGATCAGAATCCTGTGGTGCAGTATGTAAATCCTGGAAAATATAAAGTGACGTTAACGGTCAAAAACTCGGTGAACAGTTCCGTAAAAGAGAAAGAAGGATACGTATATGTCATTTCTGCAGAAAAACTAGTGTTATATTTACCATTCGATGGTGATAATAAAGATATAGGTCCCAATCAATTGAACCCTGAAGAACTTATAGGAGGAACTGGGGCAAATGTCTATAATGCTCCGGCACGTTTTTCTGGCGAAAGTGCTGAATGTAGATTCGCTGCTCATTTCCAGGGAGATAAAGAAAATTATTCAATATTGTCTATTCCTGAAGAAGGGTTAAAGAGCCACTATACGGAGAGTGAGTTTACTGTTGCATTCTGGGTGAAGACTTCAAATATGACTGGAAAGAATGCTATATTCCATCAAGGTGTTGGTCCTGGTGCTACATATACTGATCCTGTCCCAAGACAAAGTTGGTTCAGACTTGATACTAGTGGTAAAACTGTTGTGTTCTGCGTAGAATATAAAGGTAAGGCTGGAAACTGGGCTGAATATGAAGGAAAACGGATGGATGATGGTGAATGGCATCATTATGTTTGTGTTTATCAAAAAGTTGATGGCAAAAGGGATAGTTATCTTTATATAGACGGAGAAAAAGTTATTGAAAAGAAAGGGGTTATTGACAAAGTAGTTGATAATTGGCCATATTACATTGGTTGTAATTATCGCTTTACTAATGGAGCATTTGCCCCTGAAAACTTTTTAAATGGTTATCTGGATGATTTTATTTTGTACGAAAGAATATTATCAGAAAGTGAAATAAAAGAATTATATAATAATTAAATATTAATAGGTAGAACTTCTCTATTATAAAGAGGAGTTCTACATTAAAGAGTTTTCATAATATGAAAAAAATTATCTCACTTGTTTTTATGTTTATTAGTTGCATTGGGATATATGCTCAACAAATAATGGACGCAACTGCGGCATATAAAAAGGCGAATGACTTATTGGAACGATTGACGATAGAAGAGAAGGCACTTATGGTCAGAGGATATAATAAATTCTTTATTAAAGGATTCGAAGAGAAAGGGATACTTCCCATTTACTTGTCGGATGCAACACAAGGAGTAAATATCCGAAATAATTTGCCTGATCCTAATGTGGTGAAACAATTGGAACGCTCAACAGCTTTTCCTTCTCCTATATTGTTAGCCTCTACATTTTCTCCAGATCTATCTTACCAATATGCAAAAGCTATTGGTGAGGAATGTAGAGCCGGAGGTATCGAAGTTTTGTTGGGTCCTGGATTAAATATTTATCGACAATCTCAATGTGCAAGAAACTTTGAATATTTTGGAGAAGATCCTTATTTAGTATCTCAAATGGTAAGTCAATATGTAACGGGACTTCAAAGTACAGGCACAGCGGCTTGTTTGAAGCATTTCTATGGGAACAACACCGAATTTTATCGTAAACGGAGTAATTCTATCATTAGCGAACGAGCTATGAATGAAATCTATTTACCTGGTTTTAAGGCAGGAATAGATGCAGGTGCTATGTCTGTAATGACCTCGTATAACCAAATTGATGGAGAGTGGGCTGGGCAAAGTTCATATGTTATTAAGAATATTCTTAGAGAAAAATTGGGATTTAAATGGTTGGTAATGAGTGATTGGAATTCGGTGTGGAATTTGGAGAAAGTTATTAAATCAGGACAGAATTTGGAGATGCCTGGTTCATATAATTTTGGAGAATCTGTGTTGGGTTTATACCATCAGAAAAAATCACAGAAAAAGATTTAGATGATATGGTGCGTCCTATTTTGGCTACTTGTATTGCAATGGGATTTTATGATAGGTCCAAATATGACTTGTCTTTGCTTGATAAGTATCAGGAGCATGAAAAAATTGCACGACAAGTGGCAGAAGAAGGAATTGTTTTACTTAAAAACAGAGATAATATTTTGCCACTTGATCCAACAAAGAATAGAAAAATATTATTGACAGGTAAGTTTATATATGAAATACCTCGTGGCTATGGAGCTGCAGAAGTAATCGGCTACAATAATGTAAGTCTGATTGAAGCATTACAGAGAGCTTTTGGCAGAACAGTGTATTATATAGAAAAGCCTACTGTAGCTGATATAAAAGAGGCTGACATCGTTTTGCTAAGTATGGGTACGCGAGATAAAGAAGCAATAGAACGTCCATTTGCTTTGCCAAAAGAAGATGAATCATTAATGCGATATGTCACTAAAAATAATCCTAATACTATTGCTATCCTCAATACGGGATCAGCTATTGATATGTCTGCATGGAATGATCGATTGGCGGGTTTGATTTACGGGTGGTATGGAGGACAATCGGGTTTTGAAGCACTTACAGATATTATCACAGGTAAGGTAACTCCTTCTGGTAAGTTACCAATGACTATAGAAAAAACATTTGAGGACTCACCGGCATGGGGATACTTACCTAAAGGGGCGTCACTCTATAATGAACTTAAAAATGAGCATCTTATCAATGTGTATGATGTGAATTATGGAGAAAGTGTATTAGTGGGATATAGATGGTATGATACAAAAAATATAGAACCACTTTATCCTTTTGGGTATGGGCTTTCTTATACAACTTTTACATTGATTAAACCACGTTTGTCATCTAAAAAAATGAATGACCAAATGATAAGATGTTCGGTGACTATTACAAATACAGGAAGTCAGAAAGGAGCTGAAGTTATACAGCTATATCTCAAAGAAAATCAACCATCTGTGTCGCGTCCCGAGAAAGAACTGAAAAGGTTTAAGAAGATATTTTTAAATTCAGGAGAGAATCAAACTGTAGAATTTGAAATAACGCCAGAGGATTTGGCTTTCTGGGATGATGAAACGCATGATTGGAAAGTGAATTCCGGTCAATATTCTATTTTATTAGGAACATCCTCCAGACATATTAGTCATATTCTTTCTTTCACAAAAGAATGATTGTATAGCTGTCATTTTATTAGGAGATACAATAAGCATGAATTTCAGTTATGATGGAAAATCAAAAGGTCTTGATATATCGGCAAAAGGCTTTTGATTAATCATGAATTAGTAGGTTGAATCAAGTATTTTTCTTAATAATCAGTGTTTTCAGTAGCTTATTTTTATATTTGCGTATAAATGAAAGAAATATGATGAAAACTCTATTTATTAGGATACTTCGCTTTTTGATGCTTCTGATA
>USSR01000765.1 GCA_900557355.1 uncultured Bacteroides sp. | reverse complement strand
CGTCTTCCGCTCTTCTGAAAATCAGATAGTTATCGTAAGATTTCTATCTGATTTTTGTTTTTAGAAACCTTGGTTGACTTGTCAGTTTAACTGTGTGAGTCAAACCAAGAGTTAAACCCAATAATAACCTTTATCTGAAACTCATAATCATAAGATTTAAGGAAGCAACAGGAACGTTTGAACAAACAGAGAGCTATAAAAGAAGACAGACAGAAAGACTTATAGAATTCGTTAATTCCAATAGCCTATAGATTTCTCTCCGAGCTAAATAGATTGAAATTATAATTCAAACTCCTTTTTTATAACAATTCAAGCGTCTGCTTCTTATAATTAAGTATAAAGGAATGACCTTGTAAAAATTCGATGTTTAAGAGCCCAATATTGCCATCACCTATTATAAAATCTAACGTATACTCATCCTTTCCTATCTTGAATGTTACATTTCTACACAATTCAGCCATCTTAATTGATAATTCATTTACGATATTAGCTGTTTCCTTTTGAATTTGCTCAGGTTTTCCTACATATAAACCACGTTGAAGTTTATTGTTTCTACATCCTGTATCAAAAGCAAATCGTGTTTTTTTCCCATTGACTTTACTATCTAAAATGATATAATCTATTGCTACATCAGGATAGTCTTCATGGTTTTTCCATTTATAAATAATCCCTTTCGTTTTATTATTATAATCGTAAGGTTCAACAATATTCTTTTCCATATCAAATTTCCAAGCTCCTGATCTAAGGATATTAGCCCCAACGATAAATTTGGGTGCATATTTTTGATAAAGACCAGTAAGATCAGCAACCAAGCAATACACTTTATGATATGTCTTTCCACAAAAAAACATTGAATCTATAAAAGCACTTGAAATCTTATCTTTAGTTTGGTTAACAGGAATTGTTTGTAATTCATCTTCTTTTATTCCGCATGAATCAATAGCAAAAATAGAATCAATTACACATAACGAACAACCTGTATCAATAAGAGAGGGTATTGAGTGCTTTTTTGTCTCATTGAACACCTGTACATCCGTATACATAAACTTATCTTTAAAAATAAGCTTTGATTGTGCTTTAGCAGCAAAACTGACAGCAAGCATTATACATAAGGATAAAAAATATAACTTCATAATTATTAAAAAAATATATCTCGTAAAACATCTCCTATCCACGGTTCTCTCATTTTTTCTCGAAAAGAATCATCCTTAAATTTAAAGGCATCTTTATTGCATATTCTTTTAAGATTGTGATTCACACTGTCTCGGTAGTGTAAGATTAGCCGATAATACAATGCAGAGTCATTAATTTCATCTTGTTTTGCAGTCATTGAATCTTTAACAGCAGGTATAGTAGCAAGGGTATCTTGAATTGTACTTGTTACCAACGTATCTTTTACAAGTTTTATATCTAACGTGTCTCTATTTAAATTGAGATATCTATTCGTCTGTGCAAATAAAGCCCCGTTGCTAAGTGCAAGAATTAGTAAGATTGATATTTTAAGTACATCTTTCATACACCGTTTTTTGCAAAGATACAACATTCTAAAAATAGATGTTCCTTTTACCAGAAAAATAGAGGTATATCTGTAAGTTCCAAGTTTTGGGATTCCAATAGATGCATATCTAAGTCCAGCTGTCCTAACAAAGAGTAAATGTTATGTGTAATGGTAGGAGAAGAATGCAAGAAACTAAAAAACAAATATACAAACCGGAATAATTAGCGAAACACTTGACATCGTCTTCTCAATATCGTATCTTTGTATCATCCTTTTATAGATAATCTTTATTCAACTTAATATTAAAGTACATTTCACGGTATATAGGAACGGAGAAGCAACAGCTTCCCCGTTTTTTTATTCCCTCAACACAACAGGCTCCGATAGCTCACGGTTCTATAAGCGTGGGCTTACACTTATAGAACCGTGAACCCACACTTATGCAACCGTAATGCCACACTCCGTTGTCTTCAATGCCACACTTCGACAGTTTAAACATGTGGCATTCAGTGGACTAAGATGTGGCATAGAGGAGAATAAAGTATGGCATTTGCCTTGCTAAGCGCAGGCAAAAGATATCAGAAATTCACAGTCACAAGACATTCGAGTCATGACACTCATCTTGGCAGTATTCTCGTTAATAATACATAAATCTGCTATTGACAAAAGGCAACGATTATCAGCCGGAATCAGTAGATATTATGCTTAATTTGAACCAAATCACAATAAAGAAGTTTCATTGTGAACAGAATTATTTCAAAAACATTCCCTCTTATTTCATAATATTACTCCTATACTGCGTCGGCGTCAGATTAACCAACTGCTTAAACGTGCGATTGAAATGAGTGATCGAATCGAAACCGCATTCCATAGCTATCTGCGAAATATCCATCTCTCCCAATGCTAACAATTTACAAGCATATCCCACACGCATTCCCATCACATACTGCAAATACGTCTTCCCAGTATTCTCCTTAAAGTAACGACAGAAGGCGCTGGAGTTCATGCTCGCCATTTCGGCTATTTCATTCAATTTGAGATTACGGGTGTAGTTATTGTTTATAAAGGAAATGATTTTATCAATCCGCTTGTTCCCCAGCGTAGGAAACTTTTCGTAATAATGCAGACTTGCCAACGTCTTTCTTTGCGGACTGACTGCCAGCTCCTGCAATAAATCCAACAACCCGCTTATCTGGTGAAAACCACTTAATGAAAGAAACCCGGAAAGCAACTCTCCTACCCGGGTGGCATCCTGTTTCGGAAAGATGATGCCTCTCCTCGATTCCTCCAACAGTATTTTTATCTGTAGAAACTGAGGGTAATAATCAAAAGAATACTGCATAAAGTTCTGCTCAAACTGAATGATAGTCCCTTGCACGCGTGAAGTGGCGTTCTCCGAACCATAAATATCATTACTCCGCATGTAATGAGGCAAATTAGTACCGAACAGAATCACATCACCCGCAGAGAACTTCTCAATGCAGTCGCCTACAAAGCATAGACCATGACTTTCCTTTACGTAAATTATTTCATACTGGCTGTGGAAATGCCACGGATAAGTGAAACGATCATAATCGTAATACCGCGCCTTGATCGGATTCGACTCCGATATAGGCAACTTTTCATTTATAATCGGTCGGCGCATATATTCTGCAAAGCTTAATTCACACACAAAGATAAGGAAAGACAATAGAAATGCTACCGCATACATGCAAAAATCCGCATATATTCTGCAAATATCCATTTATCACAGCATTATTTTTGCACGTATATTTGCAACATAAGTAATGTTTGAAAATAAAGTGGTATAAATGGGTGCTTTATTTTCTCCTATTGGGAAAAAGTTTTTTCCCAATAGGAGAAAAATAATTCAATAATAGACTAACCATAAACG
>USSR01000764.1 GCA_900557355.1 uncultured Bacteroides sp. | reverse complement strand
CTCAAGGCGAGCCGCTCTTTGCAGGCGGCTCGCTCGGTAGGAGAAACAGTTAGATTTAGAAATAAGACGTTTCATGCTTTTGGCAACTAAGTTTAGTTCGGTCAGTCTGCGGATGTACGATGTTGGTACTTTGATCTTTCGTCCCAATAATTTCTTTGGGCAAAACCTTTCCGATACGGGAGACTGCCCTGCTTTGCGTAACCCATGACTCCTCGCAGAAGAAAAGCCCGTTGACTCCTTGTACGAGTGTTAATTCGTCGTTGCTGATGATGTTGATGATACTCATATGCTGATTATTATTTAGTGATTCTTCTGGAATGACTCGGCGTTCCAACTCCTGCATCAAACGAAACGCTGCCTGACAAGATTGCAGCATCTGTCCATGCAGGCTATAGGTGTGGAGTCGAGCAGAAGGTAGCTGATGCCTATTGTCTCGGAATCAAATACAAAAGAGATTCGATTGTTTACAATCGTACAATCATTTCCGCAAGGCTTGCATTGCAGACAAGACGAGAAACGGATGTTTTGATTAGTTATCTCTTGACAGACAGGATGTTTCAATAGTTCTGCCTTCATCTTTCATTCTTTACATTCATGAGTTTCTTCCATCCTCCCGTGCTAAAGCGAATATACTCACTGATGAAACACTCTATCTCTTCGCAGGAAAGTTCCTTATGTTGCACCACCTCTTTCATCATATTAATCCACCAAGAGCAGGTGAAGTGCATGAAGAACGGAGAAATATCGGTATGTAGTTCCGGATGGAGTCTTCTCATCTTTTCCATATATTCCATCCCTATTGTGGCACTCTTCTCAATCCACTCTTCCAAATAATCTTTGAGGCGAGAATGCTGCGTAGAGAAAAACAGCAAATTTAATTCACTTCGGTAACGAGTTATAATGCCCATAAGCTCCTGCAAAGATGCACGATGATATTCATCTGAGATAAATATGTCAAGGGAGAAATTCTCCGGTCGGTTGTGATCTTCCAGCATCCTGTACATAGCAGCCAAAAGAGGACGCAACACATCAACCAGTAAATCGTCCTTACAGGGATAGTAATTGTATATATTGCTCAGACCAATGCCCGACAACTTAGAAATCTCACGCATAGACACCGACTTGAAGCCCTTTTCGAAAAAAGCTTTCTGCGCTGTTTCCAGCAATAGCTTACGTATATAATCCTTCGTTGTTTGCATAGGTCAGAACATAATTCTTTATTTTATAACGCAAAATTAGTCACATATTTTTTCGGTTGCAATACCTTAAAATGATGATTTTTTTACTTACCATTCCCCATTTATGGTAATTCAGCAAATGAAATTTATAACTTTCAATATGCTACTCCTAATCATATCAAAGCTACAAATACTCACTTATTTACAATCTCTAGCACTCACTTTTTTTTGTTTACTTTTGTCTGTAAACCGCTACTGACGTCATTAAATACATAGTAATATGAGCAAAAAAATCAAAGACCAAGAAGTTCTTTTGGTCAAAGATCAGAAGGACGATAGCCTCCGAGCCGTAGTCGGAGCAGATGGGAAAAGCGGACTGAAGTTGCATTCTTTCAAAGTCTCCTTTGAGAGTGTCGTTGCCAGCGTGCATGTATACCAATAGACGATTACTCACTACCAATATAAGGAAAAGTTGCATGCAAATGAAATTTATCATACGCCATGCAACTTTGGAGCCAATTCATAAGAAGAGGAGCTAACGGAGAAAAAGAACTTTTTCAGTGCCCTCAGATTTCGGGCTTCCTTTTTTATTTACCTTCAACAACTCCAAATATTCTTATTACATCAATCTTCGATAGTACATACACTTACACGGTTCCAATCCGGTTCGGTAAACATGTCACCTACTCCCTGATCTTCGGCAGTAATACGAGACGTATTAATCTTGTATTTATTAACAAGGATTGTTTTTACAGCTTCTGCACGTGCGGTAGCAATTTTTGCGTTGATCTCAACATTGCCTTCTGGAGAAGCGTACCCTTTAATAATGACTTTTGAATCGGGATATTTCTTCATGTAGGAGGCTACACGTTCCACATTCGGTAGCTGTGATGCATCCACTGATGAGCGACCTTGTCTGAAAGTAATGATAGATTCCGGAACGCGGGCAGTCTTGACTACTGTTTCAATGGGAACGACCTTTGTACGACATTCTTCCAACTCTTTATGCAAACCGCTAATTCTTTGGTTAGCATTGTTTAGTTCTCTGTCACGACTGCCCACCTGTTCGCGAAGTGCATTAATAGCAACATTCAAATCATCAATTTCGCTCTGATTGTAGACTTTTACTTTAGTAAAGTAATGATTCCCAGTACTCATCTTGAAGTGATAAGTCAATCCGGCAGTCAGTTCAAATGTTGCATTGTTTGCATTGAAACGACTCTTTGCCTGATTAAAATCACCTTGCATATCATATACGATAGCGGGCTTAATTCCCAATGTCCATGCTTTTGTTTCACCGAGGTTGAAATTAAGATTCAATCCGAGACGGGTAGACCATGAATTGTCATCTCCTTTACCATTTACATAATAATGCAACCACCCCATTCCGGCAATAGCTTCTATCTCAAACAAACGAGGTTTGCCCCGATAGCTTGCAAATAGATTTATTAAGTTAATTTTGCTTAACAAGCTGACATCTAAAACATCAAAAGCTGTTTTACTCGGAGTTGTATTGATATATCCCATTCCCTGAAATTCCAAACCGAAAACTAGGAGTTAATTGTTTGGATATTCCAACTCCGAAACCGGGACGCATCCCTTTAAAGAAAGAGGCGTGAGTGAGAGGGGTAACTGCTCCTGCATTCACTCCTACAGACCAATTGTCCATAAACTTTGTTCCTTCTACAACTGATTGGGCATTTACAATAAATGTTCCCAAAGTAAAAACTAATAAAATAGCAATTTTCTTCATAATCTATTGTTTTATTTTTTTCGAATGCAAAAGTAAAAAGATTGCAGAGCTTTTTAGTTGTAGGACAAAAGAATAAATCTAATACATTGATTTTTATTTTACTTATAATCAGTAGTTTGCAAAAATGGTTCAATTAATAATCTAACACATATCTAACACCCTTGATAAAATTCAAAAAAGCACTTACACTTACACCTTTAGGGTAGTCAAGTTTATTTTTTAACAACAACGAGTGAACTGATACTTTTACTCTGAATAGCAATAACTTACTGCTATTTTGTACTATTACGATTATACATATTATATAATATGCTAATAAGCAATTATATATTGTTAGGCCCAATAAAAAATATATATAAATAGCGAGCGATAATCATATAAGTTAAAGAATAATTTATATTGGTAAAATATTCCTAATCGCCCATGCAAAAAATAAAACATATTATTATATTCGCAATATG
>USSR01000763.1 GCA_900557355.1 uncultured Bacteroides sp. | reverse complement strand
GAACTTTGATTCCGGTGCAACGTGTTCCGGTGGAACGCATTAACCGCATTACCCGTAAGAACCATCAAGGGGTGATTGCTTTTATTTCATCCGTTACGTATCAGAAGACAGAAGACTTGGTGCCTTTTCTTTTCGAAGAAGGCAAGAATCCGTTGTTCGTCATGTTGGATGGTGTGACCGATGTTCGTAACTTTGGTGCTATAGCCCGTACCTGTGAGTGTGCAGCGGTAGATGCTGTTATTATTCCTGCTAAAGGAAGTGTAACGGTGAATGCAGATGCAATGAAAACATCTGCCGGAGCATTGCATGTGCTGCCGGTTTGTCGTGAGCAGAATCTGAAGACTACATTGCAATATCTCAAGGATAGTGGTTTCCGCATTGTGGCAGCTACGGAAAAGGGGGACTATGATTATACCAAAGCTGATTATACAGGACCGATGTGTATCATAATGGGAGCTGAGGATAAAGGTGTTTCCTATGAGAACCTGGCTCTTTGTGATGAATGGGTGAAAATCCCGATGCTGGGTACTATCGAGTCGCTCAATGTTTCTGTTGCGGCAGGTATTTTGATTTATGAAGCTGTGAAACAAAGAACAAACTAAGATATGAAAAAGAACTTGTTGTTGACGCTCGCCCTCTGTTTGCTGGCACAGTGGAGTGTAGCTCAGGCACCCAAATGGGTGGAAAAAGCCAAGCGTGCTGTTTTCTCGGTAGTTACGTACGATGAGAGTGATAAGATACTCAATACGGGAAACGGATTTTTTGTTACCGAGGATGGAATGGCTCTGTCTGATTATAGTCTGTTTAAAGGTGCGCAACGTGCCGTAGTCATTAATTCAGAGGGTGAACAAATGCCTGTGGAAGTTATCATGGGAGCAAACGATATGTACGATGTTGTGAAGTTCCGCGTAGCGATTTCAGGGAAAAAAGTACCTGCATTACTGGTATCTCCTACGGCTCCGACTGTAGGTACAAGTGTCTATTTGTTGCCTTATTCTACACAAAAAGACCGTTCTTATACTACCGGACAGGTGAAAGAAGAATCTAAGGTAGATGGACAATACCATTATTATACGCTTGATATGCATCTGAAAGACAAGATGGTAAGTTGTCCGGTAATGACTGCTGACGGACAAGTTTTCGGTCTTGCACAGAAATCTTCAGGAAAAGATACAGCTACCATTTGCTATGCGGTAGGTGCTGACTATGCTATGGCTCAGAAGATTAATCCTCTTTCCTTTAATGATCATGCTTTATCAAGTATTGGCATTAAGAAAGCATTGCCCGATACAGAAGAACAAGCGCTGGTATATCTTTATATGGCTTCTTCACAGCAAACTCCGGAGAAATATGCCGAATTGCTGAATGATTTTATTGCCCAGTATCCTAACAGTGCCGATGGCTATTTTCGTCGTGCCAATAGTCAAATGTATTTGTCGAAAGAAATAAGTTCGATGGATAAGGCTGCTGCTGATATAGATAAAGCACTTGAAGTAGCACAAAAGAAAGATGATGCATACTTCAATCGTGCCAAATTAATTTATAATTATCAGTTGACTAAGCCGGAAACCACCTATAAAGATTGGACATATGACAAAGCATTGGATGAAGTTCGTAAAGCAATAGCAATTGAGGAACTTCCGGTTTATGTTCAGTTGGAAGGCGATATTCAGTTTGCTAAAAAAGACTATGCAGCAGCTCTTGCCAGCTATGAGAAAGTAAATAAAACCAATATTGTTTCTCCTGCTACATTCTTTAGTGCTGCTAAGACAAAAGAATTGATGGAAGCAGCTCCGGAAGAAGTGCTGGCTTTGATGGATAGCTGTATAGCACATTGCCTGCAACCGTATACTGAAGATGTTGCCCCTTATCTGCTGGAACGTGCCCAAGCGCGCATGAATGCCGGACAGGGGCGTAATGCAATGCTTGATTATGATGAATATTATAAAGCTGTGCGTGGTAATGTGAATGATGTATTCTACTATTACCGTGAACAAGCCGCTTTCCAGGCAAAACAATTCCAACGTGCGTTGGATGATATGGCAAAAGCAATTGAACTTAATCCGAAAGAGTTGACTTATCGTTCGGAACTTGCTGCGGTGAATATTCGCGTGGGTAGAAATGAAGAAGCTATTAAAGTTCTGAAAGAAGCCTTGGCAATTGATCCCAAATATGCTGAAGCTTATCGTTTGATGGGAGTTGCACAATTGCAGTTGAAGCAGAACAAGGAGGCTTGTGCTAGTTTTGCGAAAGCAAAAGAACTGGGTGATCCGAACGTTGATGCTTTGATTGAAAAACATTGTAAGTAGTTGTAATATAAAGTGTTATCTGTGACGCAGTTGATATATTTAAAAAAGGCTCGGCTTTCACAAGCCGAGCCTTTATCGGGAAACTCCCGTGTCAAAAAAGAATTAGCTAAGTCTAGGTTTTTAAAACAGGTATAAGTGAATTTTTCTTTTGTGTATAATCCTATTAGGTAAATGCATGAAGTTGGAGAATACTGCATAGAATATTTGTTTTTTTCTTGTATAAATCATAAATTGTTGAATATTAAAATATTATTGGAATGAAAAAAGTAATTTGCAGTCAGAAAGCTCCGGGGGCTATCGGTCCTTACAGCCAGGCTATCGAAGCGAATGGAATGATATTTGTATCTGGTCAGTTGCCTATTGATGCAGCTACCGGACAGATGGCAGAAGGGGCTGAAGCACAAGCCCGCCAGTCATTGGAGAATGTTAAGCATATCCTTGGAGAAGCAGGTTTGACGATGGCAAATATTGTCAAAACTACTGTTTTCCTGCAAGATATGTCATTGTTTGCAGATATGAATAAAGTATATGCCACCTATTTCGATGGTGATTTCCCTGCTCGTTCGGCTGTTGCAGTGAAAGCTCTGCCGAAAGATGCTTTAGTGGAGATCGAGTGTATCGCAGTTCGCTAACAGATCAGCAACAATAAAGCTACTGCCTCCTACGAAGATAAAGTCTTCCGGGAGGCTTTTTTCTTGTGCCGCCTGCACGGCGGAAGGGACATCCGGGTAACAACTTCCTTGTAATCCGGCTTCAGAGGCAAGCTGGTAAAGCTCATTTTCGGGTAATGCACGTTTGACGCTGGCTTTCGTGAAATAATATTCAGCGTCTTTGGGCAGTAATGCCAATACACCACGTATGTCTTTGTCATTCACCATACCTATAATCATATGTAACTTTCGGTAAGATTGCTGTTTCAATTGCTCTGTGATATATGTGATACCACCTACATTATGTCCGGTATCACATATCAGAGTAGGGTTGTCCTGCAATTTCTGCCAACGTCCCATCAGGCCGGTTAGTTCACAAACATGTGCAAAACCACTACGGACAGCCTGCTCACTCAGATTGTATCCGGCTTGCTGTAGCTGTGCGATGG
>USSR01000762.1 GCA_900557355.1 uncultured Bacteroides sp. | reverse complement strand
TTTGTAATGTTATATGTATTATCTAACTTTGAAGCGATAAAAATACTTGTTTGATCAGTAAAACGGATTGCCTATGGAAGATGACAAAACTATGATGTAAAAAGGAAATATCCTTTTTGGAAAGTAGCCCGACAGAATGCCGGACTACGTAATTTTTAATGATTTCTATTTATTAATAACAAACAAAGGAAAAGCGTTTCCGTTCTTTCTATACATATTAGAGCTTTAGCTCTTATTGCTTGGTCCTGAAAATCGCCAATTGGAAAGCCCAAGAGATATAAGATGTTGAAGTTCGCGCTCTATGGGCGTGAACTGTTTACACTTATTCTTTGGGCGCGGTGTTTGGCGATACCTCAGGACCGGATAGGTTGAATGGTTCCGCCTTTTTTTTGTATCATAATCCAATATAATATGATGCATTCTGATGTAAAAATATCGGGCACCAATTCCGGTATCTATAATATTCTGATAGCTGTTTCTGTTTTTTTAGTCTTTCTTTATGTCCCATTGGTTCAAACCGTAATAGATGGGAAAGTTGTTGAATCTTTCACTGTTGCGGAAAATATAGATAAAGGTTCCGGTGGCTTTTATTTATTCCTTATTTTTCTGATGGCTGCTGCCATATTGGTTATCGGAATCTTGAAGATAACGTTGTCTAAAATCTTTCAACATTTTGTTGTAAGTGTCGTGGACTTTTATTGTAGTCTTGGTCTCTGTGTTGGTTTTATTCTTATGACTGTTGTTCTTAGCTCCCAAGACACTGGGACGTCTTATTGGGGGCATGAAATAAAGCAGATGATAGGAATAGGACCGTATCTATTGACTTTTTGTTCATTGGCCTATTTTGCTGCGGCTTTAGGTCATCTTTGCTCATTCTATAAATGGTACCCGTTGCAAACTCTTTGTTGGGGGCTGCATCCGGTACTTAATATTCTTGTCACTTCGCTTCTGTCACTTGTCGCTGCCAAACTTATTCCTGATTCTGCCGGTGATACGGTGTTAAAGACTGTCGGTGTCATTATAAGTTGGGGAGTGTTATTTGTTGAAATTTGGTTGTTGGTTACTTATCGTAAAGAATGGAACCGCAAACTACGTGCAAGAGTGGATCATAATCCAGAAAATGCGGAAACGGATTCATCTGTATCGTTGGTGTCTATAGAGGAACAGCAATACTCTCCACAGGATGTTTCTCCTTCTGCTGCAAATGCTTTTAATGATAAACCTCAGCCTGTAGCCCCACCGGTTCAGAAAACGGTGGAAGTCCCTGCTTCGCCTGGCTCACGCAAGAAATACTATATAATAGGGGGCGTGTCAGTGTTGGTGGTTCTGTCTGTTTTGTTCTTTTGTTTGAAGGGCGGAGAGACTGTGGAAGCGGTAAATGTGCCCGCCATTAAAGAAGCCCTTTATGAGGGAAGGGTTGGAAAATCAGAAGTGCAAATGTGTTTAAAGCAGGAAGGCGATTCTTTGTATGGCACCTATTTCTATAAACGGAACAAACAGGAAATTCAGTTGAGTGGGAAGATAGAGGATGGATTGCATTACGTTGTCAATGAGTTTGTCAACGGGAAGAATACCGGAACATTCAAGATGGATTATGGAGAGTATGATGGTGAACACTTCTTTACAGGAAAGTGGACTAATGGGAAAAAACAGGTCAATGTTTATTTGGACGAAATGGAAAGCCGCATCCTACCCTCTACTGATGTGGAGCACCCATTGGTCGGAGAGTGGCAGACGGGGGAAGATGCTAAAGCATTTGCCCATGCGCAGTTGGGCTTGTATAATCGGGATATTAAAGGAACTTATGGAATCATTAAGATAATGGCCAATGATTGCCTCTATACATTGTATGTGGACTCCATCATGAAGTCAGAGGGTTGCGATGCGTTCGTACATACTTATGAGCAAAATCTTACGTTGCATTACTTGCCTTCCGACAAAAGCCTGCGGATAGAGACGGAGAAATGGGGCACTTACAATCTGTATATGGATTTTAGGGATTTGGAAAAACGGCTGGCGGATAGGAAGGCCCTGCAGCAATCTCTTTCGGAAGCGTCGGAGTCCTTATCCGAAGCTGAAAGTTCTCCGGAGGCGTCCGAACAGTTAGATATAGTAGAGAATGAGATTTCCGAAGTGCCGTATATAGCTCCTGTTGAAGAAACAAATGAGCGCGAGGAAGCGGAGAGAGCCAGGCTGCAAGCCGAATTGGCGGCTGAACTGCAAAAGGAAGCGGAGGCTGAAGATCCCAATAAGATATATGACAATGCAGAGGTGATGCCTGAGTATCCCGGCGGACAGGTGGCACTGATGCGCTATATCGCACAGAATGTGAAATATCCTAAGAGTGCGCAGGAAAACGGTACGCAGGGAAAAGTTGTTGTGCAGTTTGTGGTGGACACGGACGGAAGTATCATCAATGCATATGTGCTGACAAGCGTTGATCCTGATTTGGATACAGAAGCCCTTCGGGTTATTAAGTCAATGCCTCGATGGACACCGGGAAAGCAGAAGGGTAAAAACGTCAGAGTGAAATATGCGGTTTCTGTTAAATTTAGATTGCCATAAGAAGATGAAAAGATATTTGATAACAATATGTTTGGCAGTAGGCATGGTTTTACCTGCTGCTGCCCAGTTTACTCCTATCAAGATAGGGGAGAATGCCAAAAAAGTGATAATAAACAGGTATGACACCAACTATGCCTTTCATGATGGTTTGCTTGCCGTGAAGAACGACGAGACCGGTTTGTGGGGATTTATAGACGAGCAGGGGAATAAAGTGATTGATTACCAATGGGATTATAAAAGTTTCGGTTATCCTCAATTTGGAGGTGGAGCTTGCCTGGTATGCAAGTCCGCTCGTGACATGTGGGGCCGCACTGAGACTTGGTACGTCATTAATAAGCAAGGGCGGGCTATAAAACTCAATGCGAGGATTATAGATTCTGCTCCTTTCAACAAAGATGGTTATGCCTTGATTGTAAAGACGGTGAATGACAGATATTCCAAGTGTACTTACATTGACAGGCAAGGCCGTGAGGTATTCCCAGCGCTTGTCCAGACGATGTTAACCGTGGGCGCGCAAAGCCCGGAAGAGGTGCGTCCTTTCTCTAATGGCTTGGCGGCCTTCTATGATATGGAGAAAAGGCGTTATGGATTTTTCGATAAGGCTGGCAAAATCATTTGTCCGGCCATCTACCTGAAAGTACAGGACTTCAGCGAAGGCCTGGCTGCTGTGAAAGTGACCGAGAATGGCGGGCGGTGGGGATTTATTGACGTATCGGGCAAGATGGTGATTCCTGCTAAATTCAGTAAAGAGCCCTATCCGTTCCGTGAAGGAAAAGCCTCTGTTGCAAAGAGAGAGGGCGGAGTGGTGATGATTGACAAGACCGGAACGGTGATAAGCCCGGAA
>USSR01000761.1 GCA_900557355.1 uncultured Bacteroides sp. | reverse complement strand
CCATTGGTATTCGTCGTTTTCCGCATCACCATATACTCCCACATAAGCACTGAAACGTGTTTTCGGAGTCAGTCCCGGACGTGCAGTACGGATGTTGATAATGCCGTTCAAGGCTGATGACCCGTACAACACGGAGGAAGCTCCTTTAATAACTTCCACCTGTTCTACATTTTCCAAAGGTATGGTGTTCCAATTGATTTCACCGGTTTTTGGATTCAGGGTACTCATGCCGTCTATCAGAATCTGGCTGCGTGCACCTACACCGTAAGTCCATCCGCTGCCACCGCGCATAGAGGGCTGTTTGTCTACAATGTCTACACCGGGCAATGTACGGAGTGTGGAAGAAATATCTGTCGGTGCCTGACGGGCAATATCTCCGGCTTTCACCACATCCATGGAAACAGTAACGTCACTCAACTTCTGTTCAAAGCGTCCGGCACTAACCACCACTTCTTCCAGTAGCTTTGTGCTTTCTTTCATATAAACGTCTTTCGTGATGACTTCACGCTTATTGATAACAATTGGCATCAATACATCTTCATAGCCTACATAACTGAATACAAGATCGACTCCTCCCTCGGGCAGTTTGATTTCATATTCTCCATTGATGTTGGACACTGCTCCCTGATTGCCATGGAGTTTGTATGTGACGGCTGCGCCTACCAATGGCTCATTGGTTCTGGCGTCGTATATATGTCCTTTCAAGGTTTGGGCAAAGCTGCTTCCGAAACCGGTTAGGGATAAAAGGATTATCAGAGTATATAATTTCTTCATTGTTCTTATTCTTTAATAGTATATTAATTTTGAGGTACGAGATCGAGTCCCAAGTCAAAACTTTGAACTAGCAATGCACATTCCGGCCAAGTGATAAATAGCATATCTATTAGCGGTTCGAGAAATCCGGCAAGTCCGGCCATTTCCGGTGGTAATAAACTTGGCAGCATTTTTAATACTATGGGATGAAAATCTCCAAGAAGCTTTAATATCGGAGCTATTCCTTCTTTATCAAGGTAAATGTATGAGTGACCATTTTGTATCTTGATGTGCATAGGTATTCCGTTTGATAACCAATCAAAGAACGTTGCAAAAGATTGATCGTTCATGCTAACGATAAAACCTAGAATCTCATTTTGCAATTGACCGTTTACTGTTTTCAGAAGACTCTTAAGTTTTAAGGCATCCATGCTGAAGATGGCATCCGAGATGGAGCTTATGATGTTTTTGTCGATCACTTTTCCACTGCCGGAAGCAACCTGTGAAATGATTGCCGGCAGATCGAGCTTTATAACAATCTTGCCATCCCTTTGAAACCAGTATGCCAATCCTTTGGGAGAAGTCGTATATTGATAATCTTTAATGGCATCCGTAATCATATCCTGGTCCTCTATATCCATATTTAAAAAGGCAGTCAGAACATTACCGATAAATAAATCCTTGTTTTCCTCGTTAAAAGCATCTCCCGAATAATTGGCAATGATATTTCCATCCGGTTCCAATGTTATATCTTTCAGGATGCAAGGCAACAAGTATCCTAATAATCCCTGCAGAACACTTCCCATGTTTTGACCGTTGTAGCTGGTTTCTGTGGCTTCTTCTGTTTCCGGAAATCTGAAGTAAATGGCACATGAAGTCATCTTGTCATCTTTTTCTTCCCATTGATATCCATTTCCCTCATCTGCAATAACCTTTCCTGTTCCATGCTCTACATCTGCGAAACGATAGTTCTTAGCCCATAAATTAGCATTTGCCATCGTTACGTCAGCCAGATTTAATATAAGTCTGCCTTTCACTACGCGTCCCTCATAATTAAAGGTGCTTTGGGTGGTAGTACCGATGCCTTTGCCTTGAAAAGAGTATCCCTCTGCATCTCCTGTGAGAGGTATATGAGTCAGCTTTAATGCCTTTTCTCCCGGAAGAATATCATAAAAAGTAAGATTAGCTGTCTCACCCTTTACTGTGCTGAAATCTACCGATTTCCCAGTCATATTTTCGCCGTTGTATACCAAAGTCAAGGTAGGATTCGGATTCGAAAATTTATTGGAATAATTGGCCGTTACGTCTACAGGATCGGGGCCTGGATAATCTTCACTACAAGAAGTCAGTATTCCTGTTACACTCGTGAATATAAGCGATATTATAAGTGAAATCTTTTTCATTATCATTCTCTTTTATAGTGATTGGTAATTATTTGGTCGATGGAACTAAGTCCAATCCTAAATTGAATAATTGCATGAGTTTCCATTGTTCAGCAATCATAGCCAAATCCAATGAAAGTCCTCCTAAATCGACTTTAATTCCGGATAGTATGTTGATGACAGGAGTTAATGTCTGATAGTCCAGGTATAGATAGGTATGTCCATCTTTGGTATGGGTTATATTCATGGGAATACCATTTTTGATGCAATTGAATAAAGCGGTAAAAGAGGCATCGTCCACCATTACCAAGTAACCTAATATATCATTATTCACAATTGCATTAAGAGTGGAAAGCAGACTTTTGAGGCGAATGGGGTCCGTTTTGAGAATGGCTTCAGTAATCCCGTTGATAAGCTCACCATCTATCTGTTGCTGGCTATTCTTAATGATTTCTGTAATGATTGCGGGAATATTTAGTTTTAATATTAACTTGTTATTGGCTTGTCCCCAATAAGCTAGTCCATTAGGAGATTTCTCATAAGTACGGTTTTCTATAACGGTTTGAATTTGTTTTTGAACAACTTCTGCTTCATCGCCATTCAAAGGTAAGAACAGTAACTCTTCATTTATTGGATCTGAAGAGTAATATGCTGTAATAGTACCATCCTTTTCCAGTTTGATATCTTTTATTAATTGAGGTATGAGCGTCTGAAGAATACCCGGGGCAAGGTTACCTAAGAGATACATTAATGAAGCTTCGTCAGTTCCTATCCCTTCTTTAGGTTTCATATCGAAATAACAGGCACCTTTGTACTGTACAGGATGAAATTCATTCGTAAGATCCTGAACCATTTCATAAAGAGCGAAGTCGTATTTGTTAACCAGCTTTTGGGGATCAGCCATTACCACATTCAAATCCAGCTTCATCGTTTTCGGAGTAATGCTACCGCTGTATTTCACCGTAGCTCCTCCCATCGTGATATTTGTTCCGCTGAAAGTGTAATACCCTTTCTCTTCATTCTCATACAGTTGGATATGACTGATAGGAGTTTCCTTTTCTCCGGGAATCACATCATTCAGTGTCAGTGTTCCCGTTTCACTATCTCCTGTCTTGAAACTGACAGTTTTTCCAACGAGTTTCTCTCCACTGTAGGTTAGGTCTAGCGTATATGGTTTAATATACGAGCCATATTCCTGACTAATTTCTCCTGGCCAAAATAGCTTGTCATTGTAAGTTTCTTCGCATGATGTAAAGAAAAATACTGCGCAAGCGACATA
>USSR01000760.1 GCA_900557355.1 uncultured Bacteroides sp. | reverse complement strand
TCATTGTAAGGGACAGACAGGCTGTCGGGTTCTTCTTTCATTTTGTAGGGTTTATTTTATTTGTGAGATACTGTTGTAAATATAGCAAACAGAATTCTTCACAAAAGTAGGACTTTATTTTGGGAATGGGAAGCGTTGGGATTGTTTTATTTGTATGTAATGGGGATTTCTTATCAACATTTGATAATTAGGGATACTCAATACATATCCCTAATTATTTGCAGCAAGGTTTCTCTTTCTTGTTTAAGGTTCTTTATCTCTATTTTTAGCCAATCAATTTCTTTGTTCTTTGAGGAAATCAATTCATCTACAACTTTCTTAGGGAAATAATTGTTATAAACGAAGTTGAGTATTTTATAAAGGTCATCTATTTCTCTTTTTTTAAGCTCTCAAATTGTTCTTTCTGTTTCTCTAACAGTTTCTCAAAGAGTTCAATCGTTTGTTCTATGGGAAAATTATTGAATGTTTGGTTATTACCAATTGCATTTTTTACACCGCAATTCTCGTAAAAATTATTTGTGTTATATAAAACTGTTTCTTCGTTATACTCTTTCAATCCGTCGGTAGTAACTCCTAATGCAGAGGCTATTTTTTCTAATCGTTCATCGTCAATTTTCTCGGTTTGTTCCATTTTTGAAACAGCTTGCTTGGTTATTCCTAATAATTGGCCTAGCTCCGTTTGAGTCATACCGCGAAGTCTGCGTACACGTTCTATCTTTTTCCCAAGGTGAAGGTGATTTGATTTTATATTTTCTATTGTTTCCATTCTTCTATATATTAGATTGCTGAATCTAGCAGTGATTATTTCATATATTTTTTCAGGATCTCAATTTTATCTTGCTCACTTTTCAATAAACGCTCATATAACTCAACTATCTTTTCAAGTGGATTTATTTGTTGAACGATAGCGTATGTAGTAGCACCTTCAGAGATATTTGCATCCTTATAATTATGATGATTAATATTGAAAATCGTCTTTTCAACATCAAAGTCTTTAATGACTTCTTCGGATATCCCCAACACTTCAGCAATTCTTTTTAGAAAGTCTTCTTCTATTTCCTCTTGTTTCTCAATCTTTGAAATGACCTGCTGATTTACACCAAGATCGGCAGCCAGCGCTTCCTGTTTCATGCCTAAATATACACGAATCCTTTGTAAATTGCGCCTGACATGTCTTCGGTTTTCTTTCTCTTTTATTTCAACATCCATATTATTGTTCTTTAAATGAATACGTCTAGGCAAAGATAACAAGAAACAGTTTAATTCAAATGAAAGTGTGCTTTATTTTTTAGTGTATGGCTTATTGACACTATCATTTGAGGATTCATACAATATGTTAATCGTGGGTAGTCAATGCACCTTTGGCAGCCTTACAATTTTTCGATTAACTAACTATTTCTTGTATCATTAATTATTATTTAAGCCAAAAGCTAGGGTACCTAACTTTTGCTTATAGCATTTCTCGATATTTATGGCTTCATAACTACTAATGCTAATAGATAGTGTTTCAAGGATAGACCAAGAGAAATTATTAGGATAGCTATTGTCTTGATCGTATAATTTTTGTAAGGTTACATTGTTTCCGTGTCCTCCTGTTTTGGCATATTCTTTCCATCTACCCCAAATGCCTTCTTTCCCATATGTTGAACCTATATAATTTTTTCCAGTTTTTCTGTCTGTTATTATATAAATACAGTTTACGGCAGAAAGCATTTTTTTCCATTCAGGATATTCTTTTTCTAATATTATATTTTTTAGCTGTGCGAGGGTTAGAGCTATTTTTTCATATCCGGGGAAAATATGGTCAAATCCTGGAGTAATTTCAATAATCTCTTTATCATTTTTATCATTAAGCCATTGATGCCAAGATATGGTTGAAGGCCCCCAGTCTATAATGATACGTTCTTTTAGTTCATCAAAGCCTTCTACTTCAGTTATTTTATAGCAATATTTGTTAGTGTTGCGTTCGTTGTCAGGACCTTCAATTTTGTAAATACCGATAAAACGGGCAATAGTGCCGTTTTCTCCAATAAAGGAAACAATATAATCGACATTTTTAAATACATCCCTATGCTGCTCACTTTGATATGCTATAAATTTGTCTTTATCATTTCTATACCAGTCATACGGGTTACCTTCTACTTCTACTCCATTTATGAATTGTTTCTGGCGTGCGTCTTTATGTCTTACTAACTTGATTCTTTTATTTATATCTAACCCTCTAAGTTTTAATAGTTCTCCAATTTTGATGATTGCCATAGTAATTTGTTTTTAAGATTAGTAGTTTTAAGATAAGCTTTCCGATTTGGATAGCTTGAGTACAAATATATGAAGAAAAAGTTATAAAGGGAAAAAGAAATTGACTTTTCCCCTTTACGTGGATTATTTTAATCCTTTAATCATTCTATCTATACATTTTTTCTTTTGTTCCATATTGGGATGAACGTAAAGATCAAGTGTTGTACTTATATTAGAATGGCCTAAAATAACACTTACAGTTTTGTAGTCGCAGTTGCTTTCTATGCAACGTGTAGCAAAACTATGTCTAAGACCATGAAATTTTAGTTCTGGAATATTTAGATCTTTCATTAGTTTCTTGTAATAATTGCGATATGTTCTAGGCTCTGTAGGCTTTTCTTCATTTGTTAGAATGTAATAGTTACCGTTCACTATCTTTTTTAATGGCTTTAGAATTCTGATTAATTCTTTTGTAATTGGGATCTCACGAATGGAATTTTTAGTTTTTGGAGTATTGATAATAAGTTCTGTATGTCTTTTCTCTCCATCAATGATATAGATGCGTTCAATTGTCCTTTTAATAGAAATTATTCCTAATTCTATGTTTATATCATCCCATGTTAAAGCGCATACTTCTCCTATTCGTAGTCCGGTACTAAGGCAAATATAAATTCCTAAATTCTTGAATGTGAAATGTTCTTGGATAAAACTCATGATCCTTTTTTGATGTGAGATACTAAGAACTTCTAAATGTTGTTTCTCATCTTCCGTTGGAAATCTGATTTCCCATTCTTTATAATCTAAGTATCCATGTTTTACTCCGAATTTTAATATCATTTTCAATACAATTAAAATATCCTTAATGGATTTTTTACTTAACCCATTATTAATCTTCTGAAGAGCAAATTCCTGTACCTTATTTTCTTCTAACTCATACATTTCTCCAAATGTCGGATAAATGTGATTTTCAAGAATTAGTACATACGCAGCAAATGTCGATTGTTTTACATATTGCTTTTTGTCTTCTTTCCAAAGTACGGAAATTTCTTTGATAGTTTTTTTTTGAATCATACTTATATATTTTTAGTTAAACAAAACAGGGTAAAGCTACGGGAATTGAGGATATAATTGCTATAATGTTCCCCATTTGAGATTCCCGGAGTTTAGTGAAGAGTGGGAAATA
>USSR01000759.1 GCA_900557355.1 uncultured Bacteroides sp. | reverse complement strand
ACTATTGTTCGGTTTTTATTTCTTTTTTGTATCTTTGTTGCAATTGTATTCAAATGAATACTTTAAAGCAAAGATAGACGAGTATGGAAGAAATAAGCAGTCAAGATATACGTTGGAAACAACGTTTTCAGAATTACGAGAAGGCATTCAAACGTTTATCTCGTGCTATAGAAGTTGTGAAAGCCACTCCCGATGATGATTTGTTGCAATCCGGGCTTGTTCAGACTTATGAGTACACATTTGAGCTGGCATGGAAAACATTGAAGGATTATCTCACATTAGAGGGGTTTGAAGTGCGTTCTCCTCGTGAAGCGATTCGCCAAGGTTTCCAGAGTGGATATATCATGAATGGCGAAGATTGGTTGCAGGCATTGGCCGACCGTAATCTGACCACTCATATTTGTGATGATGAAATTATTATTCGGGTATTGAATGATATCTTTGAGCGTTATTTTTTTCTGCTTCAAGACTTCTATGTTTCTTTTAAAGGAAAAACGGATGAATAAGATCCTGTGGCAACAATATGGATTGAGTGAAATAAACGGGAAGCGTATCATTGACGTTCTTTCTCGTTTTTCAGAGGTACAGGAAGCTGTCTTGTTCGGTTCGCGTGCCAAAGGTAATTATAATCGGGGATCGGACATTGATATTGCTGTAAAAGGCATCATTTCTAAAGATGTGTTGTCGGCATTGCTTGTTGCTTTCGATGAAACGGTTCTGCCCTATTTTGTGGATATAGTGGTTTATGGACATATCAAAAATTTGGCGTTGAAGGAGCATATTGATAGAATTGGAGTTTGCATTTATTCAGTGGCATGAGAATGCATACCGGACGATATGCGTGTCATCCGGGCTTGCTCGTTTTTTTATGTCCCAAAGTGAAAAATGGGACATTTTCTTTTTTTAAGAAATGATGATTATTTCAGTCATTCTTTGTATATTTGTAGCATCATCTACATAAAAGATTAATTTTGGAACAGATACTGCTTATACTCGATTGGATTCTATACGTATTGTTTGCAATAAACATATTGTATTTATTGGTTTATAGCTTGGCATCGCTCCGACGCAGACCAGCTAAAATGGCTCCGGCTGAGGAACATAAACGGATTGCATTATTGATTGCGGCATATCGGGAAGATGCTGTTATAATGGATACGGTACAAGCCTGCCTGGTACAAGATTATCCGAGTGACAGATATGATGTAGTGGTGATTTCAGATCACATGCGGCCTTCTACGAATGAGAAACTGCGTGCATTACCTATAAAGCTGCTTCAGGTAGATTTCGAGAAAAGTACGAATACAAAATCTCTGAAAGCTGCCCTTGAATATCTGGGTAAGGATTCCTATGATATTGCTTTGATAATAGATGCTGATAATATAGTCAATTCCTCCTACCTTGTGGAACTGAATAATGCTTTTGCTGATCCTAAAGTGCAGGTGGTTCAAACGCATCGTGTTGCAAAGAACCTGAATACTAATATGGCCTATTTGGATGCTATCAGTGAGGAAATTAATAATTCTATATTCCGTTTAGGACATGTCAATTTAGGTATGTCGGCAGCTTTGATAGGTTCCGGCATGGCTTTCGAGTATTCATTGTTTTATAAAGCTATGATGAGCAACACTTCAGTTGGAGGGTTTGATCGGGTTTTGGAAATGAAGCTGCTTTATCATCGCATCTTTTTTCATTATTTGCCAGATACCTATGTGCTGGATGAGAAAATACAGAAAACCAAGAACTTCTATCAGCAAAGGCGACGCTGGTTGTCTGCCCAATACTATAGTTTTGGTGAATTTGTGAATCATCTGTTTCCGGCTATTCGTGATCGGAAATGGGATTTTTGCGATAAACTTTTTCAACAAGCCTCATTTTCGCGGGTGTTATTGTTGGGGTTTACCTTTATCTTTTCAGTGTGTCTTTCTATCTGGATTCCGGCATTGGCTTGTAAATGGTGGGTGATATTTGGGGTGCTATTATTGGCGTTGGCTGTTGCTATTCCCCGTCGTTTCTGGAAGTGGCGCCTGGTAAAGGCTATTTGTTTTGTTCCTTATTCATTTTTGCTGATGTTTATCAATTTGTTCCGTTTGAAAGAGGCGAATAAGAAGTTTATTCATACGGCACATGGGATAGAAGAATAATAGAGAAAGAGGGGTTTACCACCCCTCTCTCTCCACTTCAAAGCACGGACACTCCTTCGTCCATTCCATCGGTTCCACTTCCCCGTTTCCATTCACATCCGGGCTCAAATCCCGATGTCCCACTACCCGTGCATCCGGATAATCCATCTTCAACGCCCGCACCAGTACCCGCAACGAATGCCGTTGCCATTCCGTCCGGGTGTCCTTTGCCAGCCCGTGACTGTCCAGTCCACCCTCATAGCAGATACCGATTGATTGAGCATTGTACCCACGCGCGTGGGCACCGACCCTCTCGACCGCGCGTGTGGACTTGATATCACCGTTGCGGCGAACGTAGAAATGATAGCCAATGCCATCAAAACCACGGAGGCGGTGGGCGGTGTCCAAGTCGTGCTCGGTAAAGGGGCGGTCCTCGCGGGTGGCACTGCAATGGATGACGATTAAATCGATCTTCCTCATACGTGTTTACAAATTCATCGCGTTCGCACTAAAAGCGCCTATTATAGCCGAAGCCACCGCGATGATTACCTTCAAAATTTTGTCCCAAGTCGTTTTTTTCATAAGAGAGTTTTTTAGTGATTAATGGTTAGTAATAAATAATCAGCAGGCTGTGTAGCCTTTAATCTTTAATTTCTGAAGCTGTAGGCTTTAGATCCTATCCCAGCGGATCATCTTCAATACCGCCATCGCCGCCGGAATTTCCGCCACCGGAATTGCCGCCGGACGAGCTGCCCTCTTCGGACACTAATTCGAAGGTGATGTTGTTGGCACCCCCTTTGGTACTGGCATTACTGTCGTTCACCAGACGCAAGGTGTTGGCTACCTTGAAACGGATATTGACACGTTCGATATTTTTCACTGTACAGTCCTTGGCCACTTCGGTGGCGCGACATTTGAAGGTGGTATGGAAAATTCCGAAACCGTCCAGGCGGACACTGTTACCGTCGGTCATCACTTGGCGCATCTGGCGCACAATGGCTTTACCGACGTGTACCACATCCTCGGCCGACATTCCGCCCAAGGCTTCGATATCCTGTGCGATGCGTTCAAGGTCGAAGATCTTTGCATCTTTCGATTTACGTTTCAGGGTGAAAACCATCGGAGATGCTGCGTCTCCGATTTTCTTGTGGCGCTGTGTGCGCACTACTAAAGCGTTTGACATGTTGAGTAATGTTTAATAGTTTGATAATCAATTTTTCAACGTTGATGCAACAAAGGTACAGCATGAGGCAAGGGAGGAGGAACGTTAAGGGACGTTACAGGACGTTATGGGAGAATAAG
>USSR01000758.1 GCA_900557355.1 uncultured Bacteroides sp. | reverse complement strand
TAGCGAGTATGGTTTTTCCTATAAATTCCTACCATCTGATACAAGTGGCCGAACCCGGTTTTTCTTTTGGAGTCCAGGTGAAGTACTTCTTATTGCTTGCAGTGATTATTTCTGTTTGCGGAAAGTTGTATTCCATGATGATGGTGTCCTTTAAGCGGGTTTATGCTACGGTGAAATCTTCGGTATATATGAAGATGTTCTATTTGCTACTGGTTGCTTACATTATTTCCTTTATGCAGGTTAACCTGACGGGTGGGGGAGAACAGTTTCTTTTGGAGCAGGCACAATCCGGCAGTCATGCACAGATTATGTGGGTAACGGCAATGATGCTGTTACATTTCGGCTTTTCCGTAATCTGCGTTTCCTCCGGTTTGCCGGGGGGAAGTTTTATCCCTACACTGGTCACCGGTGGATTACTGGGGCAGATTGTCGGTTTGTTGGGAGTGGAATATGGAGTTATTGAACCGGAGAATGTCAGTTATGTGATGTTGATTTCCATGTCGGCATTTCTGGTGGCTGTGATACGTACCCCTTTGACGGCTATCGTGCTGATTACCGAGATAACAGGGCACTTTGAGGTATTTTACCCGTCGGTAGTAGTCGGCGGATTAACTTATTATTTTACGGAACTTCTTCAGATAAAACCTTTTAATGTGACGCTTTATGAGGATATGATCAATACTCCTGCTTTCCAGGAACAAAAAAGATATAAATTATCCATCGAAGTGATGACAGGTTCGTATCTGGACGGTAAACTTGTGGACGAGCTTTCTTTGCCCGAAAACTGTGCTATTATCAATATACATCGGGATGGTAAAGACGCAAAGCCCCCCGGAATACGATTGATTCCGGGGGACCAGGTTGATATTGAATTGGATGCACAGGACATTGAAAAGCTCTATGAGCCACTCGTCAGCCTGGCAAACATTTATTGATATGGATGAGGTATCCTTACGCCAGACTGCCTATTTCATCCAGATTCTTCTGAATATCCTGATCAGTCAGCTCGTAGTTTACGAGGTCACCGGAGAGATATTTATCGTATGAAGCCATGTCAATCAATCCGTGACCGGAGAGGTTGAACAGGATCACTTTCTCTTCACCTGTTTCTTTGCATTTGTTTGCTTCGCGGATGGCGGCAGCAATAGCGTGGCAAGATTCCGGTGCGGGAATGATGCCTTCAGCTTGTGCAAACAAACAGCCGGCCTCAAATGATTCCAGTTGCTTGATGTCTACAGCTTCCATCAGGCCGTCTTTCAATAGTTGAGAAACGATGACACCTGCACCGTGGTAACGCAATCCACCTGCATGAATATTGGCGGGAGCAAAGTTATGCCCTAACGTGTACATAGGCAGTAGCGGAGTGTATCCTGCTTCATCACCAAAATCATATTGGAATTTACCGCGTGTCAGTTTCGGGCAAGAAGCCGGTTCGGCAGCAATGAAACGTGTTTGCTTACCTTCCAGGATCTTGTGGCGCATGAATGGGAATGCGATACCGCCAAAGTTGGAACCACCACCGAAGCAAGCAATTACCATATCAGGATACTCTCCCGCCATTTCCATCTGTTTTTCGGCTTCCAGACCGATTACAGTCTGGTGCAGAGCTACATGGCTCAATACGGAACCTAATGTGTATTTACAATTCGGCGTAGTCTGGGCTAGTTCTATGGCTTCTGAAATAGCTGTTCCCAATGAACCCTGGTAGTTGGGGTGAGCCGTCAGGATATCTTTTCCTGCACGGGTGGACATAGACGGAGACGGTGTAACTTGTGCACCGAAAGTCTGCATGATGCTGCGGCGGTAAGGCTTTTGTTCGTAGCTGATTTTCACTTGGTAAACAGCAGCTTCCAAACCAAACAAGCGGGCAGCATAGGCCAGTGAAGCACCCCATTGTCCGGCACCGGTTTCTGTGGTAACGTTGGTTACTCCTTCTTTTTTGCAATAATAAGCCTGGGGAATGGCTGAATTCAGTTTGTGCGATCCCATCGGACTTACACTCTCATTCTTGAAATAGATATGTGCCGGAGTGCCCAATGCTTGTTCCAGTCCATAAGCACGAACCAGTGGAGTACTACGATAATATTTGTACATTTCGCGTACTTCTTCGGGAATTTCGATCCACTTATCGGTCTGATTCAGTTCCTGTTTGCACAGTTCCTGTGCAAAGATGGGATATAAATCTTCAGCTTTCAGTGGTTGTTTGGTACCGGGATGAAGCGGAGGCATCGGTTTGTTCACCATATCTGCCTGTATATTATACCAATAGTGTGGAATTTCTTCTTCCGGAAGGAAAAATCTTTTTGTCTTGTTGCTCATAGTGGTTACTTCTATTAAAATTTTTACGAGGCCAAATGTAACTATTATTTTTAAAACAATTTCTTTTTTCTTTTGTTTTTTGTCTATACGCATTGTTTTGTTTATGTTTGCCTGATATTTAATTTGGTCTCCATGAAGATTTATCATAAATTCTTGTTGTATCAGAATAAATGGATTCATCCGTACACTCGGATCATTCTTGGAGGGGTGACTTACATAGCCTACCTGGCTTCTATTCTGTTAATTATGGGAGTGGTATATGAACACGGCTTTACTATTTCCGAACACGAGGCTTCTCAACTGCAAACACTCTATCGGTTTGTGTGGGGTGTTTTCCTGTCCGAAGTCACTTTGCGCCTGTTATTGGAATACAGGGACACAAAGCGTACTTTTAAGAAATTGACGTGGATATTGATTGCCTTGCTTTACCTTACCCTTATCCCTGTCATTTTTCATCGACCGGAAGAGGAGGGAGCTATTCTGCATTTTTGGGAAATATTGAATGGAAAGCCCTATCATATAGTGCTTTTGCTGATTTTCTCTTTCCTCAATTTATCCAATGGTTTGGTCAGGGTGTTGGGGCGGCGAACGAATCCTTCCTTGATTCTGGCCGGTAGTTTCCTGATAATCATCCTTATCGGAACAGGTTTGCTAATGCTTCCCCGATGTACGGTGAGCGGTATTTCGTGGGTGGACTCACTGTTTATTTCTACCAGTGCGGTTTGTGTCACGGGGCTGACTTCGGTGGATGTAGCGTCTACTTTTACGACATCCGGTTTTGTGGTGATCATTCTGCTGATACAGATTGGCGGATTGGGTGTGATGACACTGACTAGTTTCTTTGCGATGTTCTTTATGGGTAATACATCCTTTTATAATCAGTTGGTGGTTCGTGATATGGTCAGTTCCAATTCGTTGAATTCTTTACTTTCCACTTTGTTGTACATATTGGGATTCACGTTGGCTATTGAAGGTGTCGGTATGCTTGCCATCTGGAGCGACATTCACGGTACGATGGGGATGACGTTTGAGGAAGAAGTGGCCTTTTCAGCTTTCCATGCCATATCAGCATTCTGTAATGCCGGCTTCTCCACATTACCGGGTAC
>USSR01000757.1 GCA_900557355.1 uncultured Bacteroides sp. | reverse complement strand
AACAAATATAAAGAGCAATACGGCATCGGCCGGCGGGTTCCTTTCCAGTTTAGGTAATGTTACGGTTATCAGTCAGCACGGACATATCTGGGGAACTTCTGACAAACTGGAAGTCAGTAAGGCAACAAAGACAGAGCTTGGTAAGCTGGAAGAGCCGACTGCCTTCAGCAGCGAGATAACGGATTTAAATCCTAACCAGAAATATTACGTTTGCGCGTATGCCACCAATGAGAAAGGAACGGCGTATGGAGAAACCATACAGTTTACGACATCGGCTGCCGACATGGTGCTTACAACAAACGAAGTGACGGACATTATTCATAATGCAGCCACTTGCGGTGGCACAATCACCAACTACGGCGGGCGCACCGTGAAAGAATGTGGTGTTTGCTGGAGCCTGAAAGAAGAGGCTGTCAGTACAAACGACTGGAAAGTTATCAGTAAACTGGAGAAAGACAAGTGGAGTTGCCGCCTGGAAGGATTGGACAAAGAAACTGATTATTACGCACGGGCTTATGTGCAAGCCTCGGATGGGGCGCTGTTCTATGGTCCGATACGCAAGTTCACCACTACGCAAGAAGTGAAGCTGCCCTCCATTGCCAAGGTGACAATCACCGGTATAGACACGCAAGGAGCAACGTTGCAAAGCTCGGTAACAGACAAAGGTAACAGCATCATTACGACTTGCGGCTTCTGTTGGAGCACAAACGCAAATCCTACTACCGAGAATGAGACTTTGGCTTGTGAAACAGCCAATGCTGCCTTCGGAGCGAAACTTAGCGGATTGAAAGACGGTGCGAAGTACTATGTATGTGCCTATGCCATCAATGCAATGGGAATCGGATATAGCGAACAAGCCGAATTTACCACTACAGCCATCACCGTTCCGGTATGGGGTACAGCCTCTGTTTTGAACATTGGACGTACTCGCGTAAATGTTTCTGCTGCATTGACTTCCAATGGAAATGCAGAAATTACGGAGATGGGGGTATGCTGGGCTACTCATCCTGAATCCTCTGTTTATGATGAAAAGTTTGTTTGCCAGAATGGTAACTCAATCTCAACTCAAGTAACCGGATTGCAGGGAACCACAACCTACTATTTACGAGTGTATGCGCAAAACGCCAAAGGCATTGCTTATAGCAATGAAGTTTCGTTCACCACTACCAACAGCGAAGTGGATGTATGGGATGGCGTCTCTGCGGACACAAAGTTTGCCGGAGGTTCAGGTACTGAGAACGACCCAATTGTCATTGAGAGTGCGGCACAATTGAAATTATTGGCAGACAAGGTGAATAGTGGGACAACGTATGCAGGAGTTTACTTTAAGCTGGCGTCGAATATTGACTTGAATAATAAGGAATGGACACCGATAGGAAATAGCAAGAAGCCATTTATGGGCATTCTTGATGGTAATAAGAATAGCATAACAAATCTCAAAATCACAAACAAAGCTAATGCTGGTCTTTTAGGCATGGTGCAAAATGCTGCTATTCTTAATTTGAAAGTTAGTGGAAATATTAAATGTGAAACAAAGTCTGCCGTATCCATGCTATGTGGGAAAGCTGAAATAGGAACATTTATTATTAATAATGTAGAAACATTTGGATTGGTTATTGGCAATGAAAATGTGGGTGGACTTTGTGGCGATTTTGGATACTGCGAATTAAAAATGCAGAACTGCATTAATAGATGCCAAATCTCAGGAAACTGGTCTGGAGGTTTATTGGGATATGGTGGAACAAGTAGCAACAATAAAATCATGAATTGTGCTAATTATGGAGATATATCAGGGAATGCCGGTCTCATTGGATATTGGTCTTCCGGAACCATTTTTAATTGTTGTAACCATTCGAATGTGACAGGAGGCTGTGGACTCATTTACAAAACTTATAATTACACAACAATAGAGAACAGCTTTTGGCTAAATGATATTTCCAGTAATGTCGGTACTGAATATTCAACAAACAGTAGTGGACGTTGGAAAAAAACAAATTGTGGTTATTATACTCGTAATTCTACTAATTGCCCTATTATCACAATGAACAGCCAAGATCTTATTGACGCTCTCAACGAATGGGTAAACAACAATGACCCTACCCTCTACCGCAAATGGATTTATAAGAAAGACAGTGAAGGCAAAGTTTGTCCGGCAATGGAATAGTAATATCAACCAAAACAAAAATAATGATGAACAAACTAATTGTAAAAACAGGAATAATGCTCCTTTTGTTAGCCATAGGGGCATGTACCAGCAGTGAAGAAGAGATAATCGGCTCCATCTACGGAAAAGTGACTGACAGCAAAAACGGTAAAGTGCTGCAAGGAGTGACTATCACATTGATACCCGGCGGACTGTCGCGCACTACGGGTAGTGACGGCACGTATGAATTCCTCGATCTTGAAGCAAAGCAGTATCAGGTGCAGGCACAGAAGATGGGATATGTGACGGACACCAAGTCGGTGAACGTGCTGGTGGGGCAAGCCGCCTCCGGAGACATGCGGCTCACGCCCGAAAAAAAGGATGCAGAGATTACGATAACCCCCTCTTCGCTGAACTTTGGAACCACGCAGGAAGAAATGTCCGTCACCATCACCAACAACGGAAACACGGAAACGGAATGGACACTGGAATTAGGCAGCAACAGCTGGCTTTCCGCCAATCCGAAAGCCGGGCGAATCGGCAGCAACAAAACACAGAGCATCGTCTTCTCCGCCAATCGCGACAAGCTGGGAGAATCGAAGTCCGTAGTGGTGAACCTCTCTGCTTTCGGCAACTCGTTCCCCATCTCTATCTCCTGCTCGCCCAAAGACGACAAAAAGCCCGAAATGAGCGTATCTCCCACTACGTTGGACTTTGGCGATACTGCGCAAGAGCAAACATTGGAAATAAAGAACACGGGCGAGGCAAACCTTAACTGGAAGATTGAAGGCATCACTTCTGATTGCATCACCGTCTCCGAAAGCGAAGGTACAGTAGCCCCTTCCGGTAACAGAGTGGTGCAGGTGAAACTGGACAGAAGCAAGATGAGTAACGATTTGAGCACCTCTTTCATCGTTTCGGACGGTACGAAAGAAGAAGCCATCATCGTAAAGGCAGTCAAGGCAAAAGCCATACTCTCCATCTCTCCGAAAAACCTAGACTTCGGCGAAGAGCAGACAGAACTGCAACTGAACATTGGCAACACGGGCAATGCGGAACTAAGTTGGAACATCACCAATGTATCTGATGAATGCCTCTCCGTTGCCGCGACTTCCGGCAAAGTGCCGGCACGAGGCTCTTCGGAAGTAATTGTGAAATTGAACCGCTCAACCATGCCACAAACACTGAATGCCACTATTACGATCTCTGACGGCACACAAGAAGAAAAAGTGGCTGTGACCGCCGTGAAAGGCAGTGTCACAGCCGGGACGGTCATTCCCGTG
>USSR01000756.1 GCA_900557355.1 uncultured Bacteroides sp. | reverse complement strand
TTACCTTGAAAGGAAAAGACTATAAACAAGAGAATTACATAGGAGACTTGATTCAAAGTCTGCAAAAGCAGGAAAAGAGTTACCGTACCCGCTTCCTCATTGCCGGAGTAGATAAATTCTGGGCTTTGCAAGTCAGTGATATTGCCTATTTCTATTCAGAAAATAAGATCACCTTTGCCGTCACAAAAAGCGGACAGGAACATATTATAGACCTTTCCCTTACCCGACTTGAAGAACAATTGGACCCTCAACGTTTTTTCCGTGCCAATCGTCAGGTTATTGTCTGTATTGATGCCATAGTGCATGCAGCACCCTATTTTAACGGGAAAATAATACTTCACGTGAAACCTCCTCATAAGGATAAGATAACGGTGAGCGAAGAAAAAGTGTCTTCTTTCAAGCTATGGCTGAACTTTTAACAGTAATAACAGCCTTCATTCCAAATAATTATCATACATTTGGAGTTCTATTCACAATATGGACTAACTAAAGACTGAAAGATATGACACAAATTAAAGAAATTCTAAAGACAGGACTATTTGCAATAATAGTACTCTGCAGTAGTGTAGCATGCAGCAATGATAATGAGATCAAAGATACAAGCTACACATTTGATGGCATACAATGGGCTATGCTTTATGATGATAAAGTTGAAGAAACAATAATAGATGTAACGCCGGAAATTTATGAAAATGGGAGTTCATCTACAATAACTGTTACAATGGATCCAGCCATGGACTATGAACAAGTCTCTCAATTTTATTATGATGATCCAAAATACTTCCAACTTTTGAACCAAACAGTCAATGAAGTAAGCATCCCTACCGGTAACTTAATTTTTGATGATTTCCGCTATCTCTCTGGAGGACAAACAGTACCTTTTACACTTGAAGAGTATGCCTATCTTTCCGACAATCATGTTGAGGAGAGTATAACAGTGCCTCCACACTGTACTCTATACTATGATGCTACTATTATTAAACGTGAAGTAACTGCTACATACCGAGCTTATTTCATTGGTGATGAAACCAATGAACGGATTGAAATAACAGGTAAGTGGAAGGGTACTTTTTACAGAAATAATGAAAGTGTAATAAGAATTGAAGAAATAAAATAAACAATCCATATAGTTAGGGAATATTCAATAAAACTTCCTTTATATATTATCTTTTTGACACCTTATATTTTTAATGAACTACAAATGCCTTAATGGCTAACCAAGCAGACTTGGTACAGATTCGTACGACTTTATCACCGATTGCAGTCATCAAAGGCTGATTCATGTCAGCCTTTCAATACATAGCCTTTCTTCATCAACGATTCTATCTTCACCGAAGAGTCGTTGCGAAGTGCCTTGCGCAAATAAGTAATCTGCACGTTCAGCGCCAGAGAGTTTGCATAAGAGGTACTGCTCCAGACTGTATTCAACAACAAGTCACGGTCTACAGACAAATTAAGGTTCTTCGCCAACAAGCGGAGAATCTCTGCCTGACGGGAAGTAATAAGCACTTTATTATTTCCCGTTCGTATTTCATTGGTACTGTAATTGAAGACAGACTGGCCGAAATGATAAGTCTCCTCCTCCACCGTATCGGAAAGCTGTGAAGTGAAACGTTCACGAATACGGGCTATAAGTTCTTCCGGATAAAACGGTTTGGCAAGATAATCATTCGCACGAAGCTGGAAACCTTGCAGACGGTCGGCCTTATCACTACGGTCGGAAAGAAAGAATATGAGTACATGCTTATCCGTCTCGCGGATACGTTCGGCAACTTCAAAGCCATTGTGACCGGGCATATTAATATCAAGTAGCACCAAATCTGGTTTCACAAGAGGAAATTGCTCGATAGCAATGCTTCCATTCCCGGCATAAGTTACCTCGTAACCTTCTTTTTCAAGAAAGCGCTTCAGCAGCATTGAGTATTTCAAATCATCGTCAGCAAAAAGTATCTTCAAAGGTTTCATCTTATTGAGGTATATTAATTTCTATTGTCGTTCCCTTACCCGCCTGACTATTTAAAGAGATAGTCCCATGGTGTGCCTCTACCAGCAATTTTACATAACTCAGACCCAGACCGATACCCGGCAATGAGCGGTCAGGAAGATTACTGCCCCGGTAGAATTTATCGAATACACGATTCTGTTCGGAAACCGGAATGCCGATACCATCATCAGATACCCGTATCATCAACTGATGATCTTGCAAAAGACAATCTACAACGACGTGCACAGAAGTACCTGAATACTTCACAGCATTCTCTATCAGATTACTGATGATGTTGGAAACGTGTACCGGATCTGCCGTCACCAAAGTCTCCGTACTGAAATGTGTCTCAATAGAAACATCTTTATCCTCCGGAATATGACAAAGTCGGACAAGCTTTTCCAGACTCGCTTTTATATCGAACGTACGAACAGAAAGTTGTGTATGTTCATCATCGGCACGCGTCATATCACGCAACTTTGAGAGATAGGCCGACAGATTATCCAGTTCGGACATAGAATCATGGATCACTTCGTCCATTGCTTTCTCATCCATTCGCAAAGACTTGTCATTCAGGAAAGCAATACACATTTTCAGAGCCTGTACAGGCCGTTTCAATTCATGTATCATGGTGTTTACAAAGCTTTTTCGCAATTCGTCGATCCGGCGTTGCTTCAGGATGGTTTTTATCTGAAACAGCAAGCAAAGCCCTAATAGGAAAATCAGGCAGATACTGCCGGATAACTGCCACCCCATACGCACAAGTACTGCATGAGGCGAAACCTTCACAGTAACAAGAAGCAACTGATGTTTCAGGGGATTATAGGGATAGCTTACTTCGATGTACGGATTGAATAAAGTGCCTTGCCGCTTCAGTTCGGCATTCCACTGGTAAGTGGAATCTTCAGAAACGACCAGATGCGTAGTAAACATTTGTTCGTCCAAACGTATGGCAAGCAAGGAATCAAATTGCTGCAATGCAAAAGGTATATCCAACTCTAAACGATAAAGATTAATAATAGAGTTCAAGTTAGGAGCATCTTTATCGGACATATTGATCTTGAATGAATCCTTCACAATAATCCGTTCTTCCGGCAAAAGGGTATCTAACGCCAATGCCCATTCTCTACGCTTTGCCTCTCTCTCTTTATCATCCGTACTGGCAGAATCCTGCTGCTCTATTTTGAGGGTTTCTATATTCACCTGTCCCACGCTCTCTAGCTCCCGTCCTTTCAGAACCCCTAAAATTAATTCGTCGATAGTGGTCCGCGCTTCCAAATCAATAGATTTACTCAGTTGATAGAAAAACATATTACTACTACTAAGCACCTTCTTGGGCTGGGGAGCACGGATAGAGTCATACTGTTGGGTGGTCTGCAAGATGCGATCATAGATATCATTGATCTGTTCATCATTCATGTACTGGTATTGGTTACGTAGTG
>USSR01000755.1 GCA_900557355.1 uncultured Bacteroides sp. | reverse complement strand
CCGTGAGGTTATGACTCGCCTGTACTTTGCTACCCCGGATGGTTATTGCGGTGATGAGGATAACGGACAGACTTCAGCCTGGTATGTCTTTACGGCATTAGGTTTCTATCCGGTATGTCCGGGCAGCAATGAATATGTGCTGGGAGCTCCCTATTTCAAAAAGACAACTATTACATTGGAAAACGGGAAGAAGCTGGAAATCTCTGCTCCCAAGAACAGTGATGAAAACCGTTATATCCGTTCATTGAACTATAATGGCAAGAACTATACGAAGAACTATTTGAACCATTTTGATTTATTAAAGGGCGGGCGACTGCTATTTAATATGGATAATAAACCCAATATGGGAAGAGGTGTGAATGAATCAGATTATCCGTATTCTTTCTCTCGCGACTAAAACTAACTGGATATGGGTATAAAGAAGAGATTAGGGATAATGGCTATGGCGGCGGTTACAGTATCGTCCGCCATGGCTCAACAACCAGTGGATTATGTGAATCCGATAATTGGTACTAATGGTATGGGGCATACCTTTCCCGGTGCTTGCACACCTTTCGGATGGGTACAGTTGAGCCCGGATACAGACACAATTCCACATAACGTAAACGGAGCCTATCAGAAGAACGCCTATGAGTATTGCGCCGGTTATCAATATCGTGATAAGACAATTGTGGGTTTTAGCCATACACACCTTAGCGGAACCGGACATTCGGACCTGGGCGATATTTTACTGATGCCTGCCGTAGGTGAACTGAAACTGAATCCCGGCAGGGCGGATTACCCGGACGAAGGATACCGTTCCCGTTTCAGCCATGCCACGGAAAAAGCTGCTCCCGGATATTATGAAGTGATGCTGGATGATTATGGCATTAAGGCGCAGTTGACTGCAACGCAACGTGTGGGTATACATAAATATACCTTCCCGAAAGGAAAAGACGGTCATCTGATTCTGGACTTGGTACATGGTATCTATAATTATGACGGTAAGGTACTATGGGCAAACCTGCGGGTTGAAAATGATACCTTGCTTACGGGCTATCGCATAACAAACGGATGGGCAAGAACCAACTATACTTATTTTGCAATTTCTCTTTCACAACCTATAAGGGAATATGGGTATAAGGACAAAGAAAAAGTGCGTTATAATGGCTTCTGGCGTCGTTTCAATATGGAAAAGAATTTTCCGGAGATTACAGGACGCAAGATTGTGGCTTACTTCAACTTTGATACAGTCAAAGAATCCGAACTGGTCGTAAAGGTGGCATTGTCGGCTGTCAGTACCGAGGGAGCTATCAAGAATCTACATGCCGAAGCTTCCAGAAAAAGCTTTGAAGAACTGGCAGAAGCCGCCCGAACGGACTGGAACAATGAACTCGATCATTTTGAGGCGGAAGGAACTGCAGACCAGAAAGCAATGCTCTACACTTCGCTTTATCATACGATGATTAATCCATCGGTCTATATGGACGTAGACGGATCTTATCGTGGCTTGGATCACAATATCCATCAGGCAAAAGGCTTCACCAACTACACGATATTTTCACTCTGGGATACCTACCGTGCGGAACATCCGTTCCTGAATCTAGTGAAGCCGGAACGTAGTGTGGACATGGTGGAGTCAATGATTAAGCATGAACAGCAAAGTGTGCACAGGATGTTGCCTGTCTGGAGTCTGATGGGTAATGAGAACTGGTGTATGAGTGGCTACCATGCCGTATCGGTGTTGGCGGATGCCATAACTAAAGGAATTTTTTCCAATGTAGACGAGGCTTTGGACGCAATGGTCAGTACTTCTACTGTACCTTATTACGAAGGAGTGGCGGACTATATGAAACTGGGCTATATCCCGTTGGACAAAAGCGGTACGGCAGCTTCCTCCACGTTGGAATATGCGTATGATGACTGGACCATCTATCAGACTGCCTTAAAATCCGGAAAGAAAGAGATTGCCGAAACGTATCGGAAGCGTGCTTTGAACTACCGTAATATCTATGACACGACGATTGGTTTTGCCCGTCCCCGATTTAGTGGCGGTTCATTCAAGAAGGACTTTGATGTGTTGCAGACCTATGGTGAGGGGTTCATTGAGGGAAATTCCTGGAACTTCTCTTTCCATGTGCCCCATGACGTATTTGGCATGATGGACCTGATGGGAGGGGAGAGAGTGTTTGTAGACAAACTGGATAAGCTGTTCTCCATGCATCTGCCGGAAAAGTATTATGAGCACAACGAAGATATAACGGAAGAATGCCTGGTTGGCGGATATGTGCATGGCAATGAACCCAGCCATCATATTCCTTATCTCTATGCATGGACCTCTGAACCTTGGAAAACACAGTACTGGTTGCGTGAAATCCTGAATAAGATGTATCGTAATGACATCAACGGACTGGGTGGCAATGACGACTGCGGACAGATGTCTGCTTGGTATCTTTTCTCCGTAATGGGTTTCTATCCGGTTTGTCCCGGAACAGACGAGTATGTACTGGGAGCCCCGTATTTGCCTTATCTGAAGTTGAAACTTCCCAATGGCAATACATTGGAGATCAAAGCACCGGACGTCAGTGACAAGAAGCGTTATGTTCAGTCTCTGAAACTGAACGGGAAAGTATATGATAAGATGTACATTACACACGAGGATATATTAAAAGGTGGAGTATTGGAGTTTAAGATGTCCGCATCGCCCAACAAACGTCGTGGTCTGGCGAAAGGAGACAAACCTTACTCGTTAACCGATGGAATCAATAAATAATAAAATAAAGATATGAAAAAGAGAAACTTGATCTATGTTACCTGTATGCTAATCGCTATGGGAGCTTGTTCTGCAACTTCAAAGAATCAGGCTGAAGTTGTGACTGACACATGGGGAAAATATAATGTGGGCACTATCCTGTTTGAAGATAAAGCACCGGAAACGAAAGGTTCTGATGTCTATCACCGGATTATCCCCGATGCGGAATCGTATATCAAGGCCCAGGCACGTGAGGTATTGGCTACCCTTTATAATTCTCCGGATGATAGTATTCCGACAGTGAACAAGATACATTATACGTTGGAAGATATTGAAGGCGTTTCTGCTAAAGGTGGTGGTAATGGTGATGTCACAATCTTCTATAGCACGCGGCATATTGAGAAATCATTTGCGAAGAATGATACGGCAAAGCTGTTTTTCGAAACGCGCGGAGTATTGCTGCACGAACTGACACATGCCTATCAGCTGGAACCGCAAGGAATTGGTTCTTATGGGACTAACCGTGTTTTCTGGGCATTTATTGAAGGCATGGCCGATGCTGTACGTGTGGCAAACGGTGGTTTCGATGGTCCTAATGCCCGTCCAAAAGGTGGGAACTATATGGACGGTTATCGTACGGCCGGTTATTTCTTTGTCTGGCTGCGTGATAACAAAGACCCTGAATTCTTGCGTAA
>USSR01000754.1 GCA_900557355.1 uncultured Bacteroides sp. | reverse complement strand
TCCATGCGCTCGCGGTGGTCGTAACGTCTCAGGTCAATCTCCTGTCCGGCAAAGCTGATTTTGTCCGGTACGGAAGGGGAGGTGACGCAATAGGGAACTTCGGATTTAACGGATTGCTGTTCAGGGTCTATCGTGCTGTGCCCAAACAGAAATGGAAGTGTGGCACCGGCGCATAGAGCAACTGAGGTAACTATCAGGATATGTATTGAGTTTTTTTTCATTTTCAAAAGTTTGTTTGGTTTGAGGTCGAATATACAATATTTACGGGAATGAGGCAAGAACTATGGTGTCTTTACAACGAATCTTAGTTCTTTATAGGCAATCTTTCCCATAACCACCGGGGGATCATTCGCCAGAAAAAGACAACTACACGATATCTGTCGTCGATCACAATGACCCGTTTTTTCCGGTTCAGGGCACGGACGATACTCTTCGCTACCTGATTGGCTTGCATCAGCATAGGGAACTTACCGCTTTTCAGTAAGTCGGTAGCGACGAAGCCCGGGCGTATGTCTGTGAAATGGATATTCAAGTGTTGCATCCGGGAGAGTTGTGCCAAGGCTTCGATGTAAGTATTCTGGAAACGTTTTGTTGCGGAATAGGCCGGGGCGATGCCCAATCCTTTGGTGCCTGCAATGGAACTGATGACAGCAATATGTCCTTCGCCACGGGTTTTGAAGTAATTGAAAGCGGAGGTTACCATGCGGGTGAATCCTTCTACGTTGGTACGGGTGGTATTTAGCTCTATTTCCGGTTTTAGGTCCGGGTTCTGGCTACCTATGCCGGAGCTGAGAAAGAACAAATCCATGCCACCTAACTTCCGGATGAATGTTTCCAGCAGGGTGGGAGCATCCGGATCCGTTACGTCCAGACGTTGGATTACGATTTGTCCGGGGGCGGTGGCTTGCAGTTTCTCCAATGCTTCTTCCCGTCTTCCGGCAATACCGATGTGCCAACCTTGCTGAATCAGCAGTTTGGCAACTTCTTCTCCTATACCGGAGGTGGCTCCTATAATGATAGCTCGTTTCATAGTTACTGTATTAGTAGTTTGTTAATTGCATGTGCAGGATGGGGAAGGGCTTACCTTGCGCATCTGTTTCATCCCGGTCTATTACTTCAAAGCCCCTGTTACGGTAAAAGCGGAAAGCCTGTTCGTTTTGTTCGTTGACATCCACTTTGCGGAACCCTCGTTCGTTTACGGCAAACTCTAATAATGTCTTGCCATATCCTTTTCCCTGTTCGTCGGGGTGGATAAACAGCATTTCTATTAAATCGTCGCTTAGTCCCAGAAAGCCACTGATACGGTTGTCTTTATTCTTTATAATATAGAGTTGCACTGCGGGGAAATAAACGTTCTGTACCAGAGGTTTGTAGTACTGAATATCTTCTTCACTCAAGAAGTGATGCGTACTGCGTATGGAAGCTTCCCAAAGTTCAGAAAGTTCGGGATAATCTTTCTCTGTGGCGACGAAGATATTTGTAGGCAGATTGTTCATTTTCATATATTCTATTGTCCGATGACGGTTGCTACTATTTTTCTTCCACCGCCACGATTGCGGAATTCACAGAGGTATATACCTTGCCAGATACCCATATTCAGTCTGCCGTCAGTGATAGGTATGCTGAGACTATTGCCTGTCAGGGTCGATTTGGCATGGGCGGGCATGTCGTCATCTCCTTCGCAGGTATGCATATAGTAGGGTTCCCGTTCTTTCACCAGGTGGTTGAAGATGGCCTCCATATCAGTCTGGACATCCGGATCAGCATTTTCATTGATGCTAAGCCCGGCGCTGGTATGCTTGATGAACAGATGCAAGATTCCGGCTTGCGGCAATCGGGGCAGATTACGTATTATTTCATCCGTTATCAGGTGAAAACCATGTGCACGGGGACGTAGGGTAAATTCTTTTTGAGTAACAAAACTTTGTTCCATTTTATATATTGTTTAAATTAAGAATGAAGAATTTCCTTTCGGAGTACCTCTACAGCGCAGCTAAATTCTTCATTTCTCATTCTTCATTTCATTGAGTGATGAACCGCAATACTTGCAATATTGTGCACCCTCATCGTGTCCTCGCCTGTGACAGTTGGGGCACTCTCTTGCTACACTCTTTTCATGCTTTTTCATCAGCGATACGGAAACGATACCGGTGGGCACTGCGATGATTGTGTAACCTATCAGCATGACACAACCCGAAAGGAACTTTCCCAGGGCGGTGACAGGAGTTATATCTCCGTAACCTACGGTGGTAAGCGTGACGCAGGCCCAATAGATACTGTTGGGAATATTGCTGAACTGCGTATTGGGCTTTCCTCCTTCAATCATGTACATCAGTGTTCCGATAGATATCACCAGAATAACCACAAACATGAAGAAAACAGCGATTTTCTTGCTGCTGTCGCGTAGTGCTGTCAGTAGCATTTGCCCCTCTATCCAGAAGTTGAATAGCTTGAAAACGCGGAATATGCGTATCAAGCGGAAAGCCCGTATGATAAGCAAATAGCGTGCTCCGGGGAACAGAAAAGCAAGATAAAGCGGCAGCGTGGCCAGTAAATCGATGATGCCGAAAGCGCTGAAAGCATACTTTGCAGGTTTGGGTGAGCAATACAATCGGGTGATATATTCGAAAGTGAAGAAGCCTGTCAGCAGATACTCCATCACGATGAAAGGCGTTTTCAGCCATACCGGCAACCCTTGCAGACTTTCGAGTATGACAAGCCCGATACTGAGCAGGATGCACCAGATCAGGATAACGTCGAATAGTTTTCCGGCGCGTGTATCAGCTTCGAATATGATGATATATAATTTTCGCTTCAAAGCCTGATTATGCATCAGTTCTGTGAATTTATCTTTCAGTTTCATGTTTCACAATGTTTGTCACAAAAGTAGGAAAACCTATTGGAATGAGAAAAAGGGGACTTGACTTTTTGTGACTTGCTGGAATATGGAGTATATTTGTTACCTGTTTTCACGATTTAAAAGTAAACAACCATGAAAAGAATAATAACCTTCATAATTGGGGTTTTGTTCATGGCGTCATTTGTAGTTGAAGTTATAACCTTTAATATAGAGAGCGTATGAATAAAGTATGTGTTGTGACGGGTGGAGCTGCAGGCATCGGACGTTGTACTGTCGAAATGTTTGCGGAGGCCGGATATACGGTGTACTTCATAGATAAGACGCCGGAAATGGTGCAGGTTATGGAAGAGAAGATGTCTGAAAGAAGTCTTTCTGTGACGGGATTTGTGGGGGATATTGCTGAGGAGGAAACTTTGAGGGACTTTGTTGATTTCGTCTTATCTCTTGAGAACCAGATAGATTGTCTGATAAACAATGCCTGCCTGACGAACGGAGGGATATTGAGTAGCTGTTCATACGAGGATTTCCTGTATGTGCAGCGTGTGGGAGTGGCTGCTCCTTACTTCC
>USSR01000753.1 GCA_900557355.1 uncultured Bacteroides sp. | reverse complement strand
TCAAATCTCAAAATTAATAAACTTTAAAATCTTTACGATGTTATTTGAGCATTCCAAACACTTTTAAAGCGTTCTCGGAAGTAACACTTCCAACGGCCTCCGGAGACATCCGGTAGATATCAGAAACCTTCATCAAAGTATCCTTCACATAGGCGCTTTCATTTCTCTTACCACGATTCGGAACCGGAGTGAGATAAGGGGAATCCGTTTCAAGAACAATCTTCTCCAAAGGTATTTTAGTCAAAACTTCCGGAAGGCGCGACTTTTTAAAAGTGACCACACCATTAATTCCAATTAGAAAACCTGAAAACTCCAGAATCCGGGCAGCCTCATCATCAGTACCCGTGAAACTGTGGAAAACTCCTTTTAAAGAAGTATTCTTGTAAGGTTCCAGTACATTATATATATAGCCAAAGGCATCCCGACAATGAATAACGACAGGAAGGTCATATTCCAAAGCCCAATTGATTTGCTTATCTAATACAATCTGCTGTTCTTTCAGAAAAGTTTTATCCCAATAAAGATCCATACCAACCTCCCCTATTGCAATATACTTATTGAAAGACTTTAGTTCACGAGCCACAATCTCCAGTTCTTTTTCATAATCGGCATTAACAGAAGTAGGATGCAGTCCTATCATAGGAAAACAATAATCATTATAGGTATTACATACCGATAACATTGAATCAATTGTCGTACTGTCGATATTAGGCATAAAGATATGAGTGATTCCTGCAGAACGGGCACGCTCAATAACTTGCGGTAAATCTTCTGAAAATTCTTCTAAAAAGAGATGGGAATGTGTATCTATCAATCTCATTTGTTTACTTCTTCTTTTCGTTTTTCACCGGTACGGTAATAGTAAATTAATCCGTAATCACGGCACAAATCCAAACGTTTCTCATTTGGAGAAACATCTTCAAACTTTTTTTCAACCTGGTTCCAAATATCTAAAATCAATTCATCTGCTGTGGTTCGCATAGCAGAAAGAGATTCTAAACTACGCGCTGTCAAAGCTTGCAGATTTTTTTGTCGGTCATAACTATCTGTAAAGATATCATAATGCACTCTAACCTTGGCTATTGTAGGATTATAAATAGGAATTCCGCCCTGTGAAGTTCGTTTAGCCTCTCCATCTATAATTTTTCGTCCCCATTCCACTAATGCTGTTTCTGTTGATAAATCCGGAACATTTGTACTATCTCCCGGTAAGCCATAATATGCTTTGTGAGCAACACGTACTTCCGAACGTATTACAGCTAAATTCAATACCTGAATAAAATGAGATACATACAAACGCGCCATCTTTACATTGGCCTGATGCTTATGACCAGCCTGCGACTGACGTTCAAAACATTGCAAATAATAAGACTGGGCAGCCTCAAACCTCGTCAAGAAATTCCGGGCCTCTGTCAACGTCTTCAGGGAAACTGCCAAATCATAAAGGTTCTGGACATCAGCTTTCGCAACCACTGCTTTCAGTGCCCGTATTCTCGCCTGATCTGTATTTGGTAATCTTCTATAAGGCATAAATCCAAAAAGACACTATTAAACCTCTCTATGCATCAAATTCTCTATTATCTTTTTAAGTTCTTCTTTCTTTTCCTCTGCAACACTGACAGCCGCTAAACTTTCCATCGCACGATTGCTATACTCCAACATTTGATTCTCACAAATAGCTTTTACGCCAATCTGATTATAGAGTTCCGTCACAGCAGCAATTTTTTCAGCGGGCTGAAAGTTTTCCGCCTGAATCCAATGATTCAACTGGTTACGTTGACCCGCATCGGCATGTTCAAATGCCTTAATCAGCATATAAGTTTTTTTATTGCAAAGGATATCTCCACCAATATTCTTTCCAAAGACTTTAGCATTACCATAGACATCCAAAAGATCATCTTTCAATTGGAAAGCAACTCCTATTTGCATTCCAAAATCATATAAACGATCTGCATCTTCTGCTGAAGCACCTCCCAAGCGGGCACCGATTCGTAAACTTGCAGCCAATAAAACTGCTGTTTTCAGACGAATCATTTCCAGATACTCTTCTGCTGTTACATCATTTCTCTGTTCGAACTCCATATCCATTTGCTGACCTTCACAAATTTCAAGAGCTGTCAGACTAAAAAGATCCATAACTTCCTTCAAAAAGACCGGAGAGCACTCTGCCATAAACTGATAAGCTAAAATCAACATCGCATCGCCCGAAAGAATCGCGGTATTATCATTCCAGACTTTGTGAACCGTTTCTTTACCTCTACGGCGATCGGCACGATCCATCAAATCATCATGAAGAAGGGTATAATTATGATAAACTTCAATACCTGTAGCCGGAGCATAGATACGAGTCACATCTTCCTGATATAAATTATAAGCCATCAACATTAATACCGGACGAATTCGCTTTCCACCCATAGACAGAACATATTCCACCGGAGCATACAATCCCTTTGGAGTACGTGTAAACTGTAAATCAGCAATATGAGAATTAATTTTTTCAAGAAGCTCAGAAGCTGTAAACATAGTGATTATAAATTAAGGAGAATAGTAAGAATAAAAAGAGGCTGCCGAAAAGCAGCCTCTTTTTTTATATAGATAACGTTATTACTGCAATCTGAACATTACAGGCACTGTATATTTAACGCGTACAGGTTTACCACGTTGCATACCAGGCTTCCACTTCGGCATGGTACCAATCACACGGAGTGCTTCTTTATCCAAATAGGGGTCAACACCTCTTATGACTTTAGCGTCTACAATACTACCGTCCTTATTAACAACGAATTGTACTGTTACACGACCTTGAGTACCGTTTTCCTGTGCAATAGTAGGATATTTGATGTTCTTGCTCAAGAATTGCATCAAACCAGCCATACCACCATTCGGGAATTCAGGCATTTGTTCTACAACCTCAAAAATGGTTTGTTCTTCCGGTTCTTCTTCAACAACAGTTACAGGCACATATTTTACCTCTACTGCCTGACCTGTTTCCTCAGAAGAAGCGATCACTGTTTCTTCCACATCAGCATCATCAGCTACGATTTCCAATGTTTCGTTAATCGGAGCTACTTCTGGAGGAGGAGGAGCGACCTTTTCTTCCTGTTCAGTAATAGGAACCATTTCTTCCTCAAAATAGAGATCAGTAAGAGCCTGGCTTGTATCGATCTTGATATCGCGCTTTGTCCATTCAAATGCTATAAACATAAAAGCCAGCACAATAACATAACCAATAAGCATCCAAGTCGATTTTTTGTTCTCCAAATCTGCTTTAGGTGTTTTCTTAATTTCCATAATTATAATATTATTTTAACGTGTTTCTCATTTTGGGCAAATATAGTACTTTTTCTGCAAAACGTTCATCCGTACTATCTTTTTTAAGACAATATGCACCCATTTTTGTTTTTTTTATCCTTCAAAAAGCACACCTGCGCTTTTGTGCCACAAATGTAACAA
>USSR01000752.1 GCA_900557355.1 uncultured Bacteroides sp. | reverse complement strand
CTACAAATGACATGGTTGTTTTATGCTGACATCAAGCATTGGACCACTCCACGTATCAAATCCTATCTTCGTTCTGTGCCTCAAGACAGATTGATTCTATTAGACTATTTCTGTGAATATACAGAAATCTGGAAACAGACAGACAGTTATTTCGGTCAACCTTATCTTTGGTGTTATCTGGGCAATTTTGGTGGCAATTCCTTTCTGTCAGGTCCGGTAAATTTGGTGAGCGAACGATTGGCAGATGCTTTAAAGAATGGCGGCAGTAATCTTAAAGGAGTAGGTTCCACTCTCGAAGGCATAGACCTGAATCAGTTTATGTATGAATTTGTTCTTGACAAAGCATGGAATGGAGGTCAAACAGATAAAGAATGGTTCTTTAAACTGGCAGACAGACGAATTGGCAAGATATCTCCCGAAGCGAGAAAAGCATGGGAAATACTAGCAAATAAAGTGTACGTTCAACCGGCACAAGTGGGACAAGGCACACTCACCAATGCGCGCCCTTGTTTGAAAGGAAATGGACACTGGACTACCAAACCTACGATTGAATATCAACCCAAAGATTTAGTTGAAGCATGGAGATTACTGTTATCAGTAAAAGACTGTCAACGAGATAGCTATGAGTTTGATTTGGTCAATATTGGACGACAAGTTTTAGGGAATTATTTTAATGTAGTCCGTGATGAGTTCACCCTTGCATATGAAGCGGGAGATATACCGATGATGAAAAACCGAGGGAATAAGATGAGAGAGATTCTTGCTGACCTTGATAAACTCGTTAGCTGTCATCCAACTTTCTCATTGCATAAATGGATCACTGATGCTCGTGATATGGGACATGATGCCGCTTCTAAAAACTATTATGAAATGAATGCCCGTTCTCTGATTACCATTTGGGGAGATAGCTATCACCTGACCGACTATGCTAATCGATCATGGGCAGGTCTAACCAATCAATATTATTCTGTTCGGTGGGATCATTTTATAAATGAAGTAATCGAGGCTGCTGAAAAGAAGAAGAATTTTGATGAAGAAGAATTCTTTAATCAATCACGGATGTATGAAAACGAATGGGTAAATCCGAGTAACAGAATCAGCTACAACGAAGGCGGTGACGGAATAAAACTTGCCCGCCAAATCTATAAAAAATACGCAAAAGAAATCATTCGATAAAATTATAAAGTATACTTCAATATGAGAACGAATAAACTACACTTGTTTTTATTTCTTTTAATGTATTTCTGCCTGAACCTTTCAGTTCAGGCGGAAGCCTCTATCAACATTATCAAAGGCAAAGTTACCTGCGAAGGTAAAGGAATCGGGGGAGTAATGGTTACCGACGGTCATATATGTGTGCAGACCGACACTTCTGGGAAATATAGTATCCCCACTTTGGGAGACAGTCGTTTTGTATATATTTGTACTCCTTCAGGCTATCTGACAGACCGGAAAGGAACTATCCCTTCTTTCTATCTACCTATTGATTATTCTAAAAAGCAAAACTATAATTTTAATCTGAAGAAGAATCCCAAAGATGATGTTTCCCATGTTTTTGTAGCTCAATCTGATATACAAGTTACTTCCAGAGACGAACTGGCTATTTATCAACATGTAGTCGACGATTGCAAACAACTTCTCTCTTCTTATGCAACAACAGAAGTTTTTGGAATTGATTGTGGAGACATTGTAGGCGATCATCAAGAATTATATCCCGATTATTTGAAAAGAGCCGATCAACTGGATATACCTATCTATCGTGTAGTTGGCAATCATGATATGAATTATGACGGTCGCACGCATGAAACTTCCTACAAGACTTTTGAAGATACTTTTGGTCCTTCTTACTATTCTTTTAATAAGGGAAATGCCCATTATATTGTAGTAGACAATAATTTCTTTATCGGACGTGATTATTTCTATATGGGTTATCTGGATGAGAAAACATTTGCATGGCTTGATAAGGATTTATCATACGTACCGAAAGGGGCACTCGTATTCTTCATTATGCATATCCCTTCCCGCCAAACAGAAAAACAAGAAGCTTTTTTGTATAACTATGATATGATTGGTAATCAGATGGTCAACGCAGGTGCACTGCATCAGATGTTGAAACCCTACAAAGCACATCTTATCACAGGACATACTCATTACAATCTTAATGTCGTATTCGATGAGAATCTGATGGAACATAATACGGCTGCAGTTTGTGGTACGTGGTGGAAAGCGGATATTTGTCTGGATGGTACTCCACGTGGTTATGGCATATATGAAGTAAATGATAACGATGTAAAATGGTATTACAAAAGTTCCGGATATCCCAAAGAACATCAATTTCGTTCTTATCCTGTAGGAGCTTCTAAGGAACATCCGTCAGATATTATTGCTAATGTATGGAACTGGGATAAACTGTGGAAAGTGGAATGGCTGGAAGACGGTCAGTTGATGGGAAACATGACACGATATACTGGTTTAGATCCATACGCATCAGTAGTATGTTCGGACCGGGAAAAGATGGTATATACATGGATTACCCCAAGACCTACCCAACATATGTTTCGGGCAACTCCTAAAAATAAAGATGCTCATATAACGGTTAAAGTAACCGACCGTTTTGGCAAAGAATATATTCAAACAATCAATCCATAGATATATGAATAAACGTGCTTATGCTTTAGATGCCCTACGAGGTTATGCCATCATCACGATGGTGCTTTCGGCAACTGTTGCATGGAATTCTCTACCCGGATGGATGTATCACGCACAAACTCCTCCTCCGGACAGAGCTTTCGATGCCAGTTTATCGGGAATCACCTGGGTGGATCTTGTTTTTCCATTCTTCCTGTTTGCAATGGGTGCTGCTTTCCCTTTCTCGATCAAAAAAAGATTTGAGAAAGGGGATACTAAGTTACGATTAGTATATGAAGCTATCAAGCGAGGTGTGCAATTGACTTTCTTTGCTATTTTTATTCAACATTTTTATCCGTATGTTTTAAGTAATCCACAAGACGTGCGTGCCTGGTTATTATCCATTCTTTGTTTTATTATACTATTTCCTATGTTCATTCGCATCCCTCTGAAAATGCCAGATTGGATGCGTACAGTTATCAAGGTAACGGCCTATGTAATAGCCATTGTCTTGTTACTGACAACTCAATATGCAAATGAAAGAACTTTTGATGTATCATTCAACAACATAATCATATTACTGCTGGCAAATATGGCTGTTTTTGGTTCGGTCATATATATTTTCACAATGCAAAATCTCCGGGCACGAATAGGTGTATTACTAATATTGATGGCTTTGTTATTAAGTGGACAGGTTGACAATTCCTGGACACAAGCTATATACACCTACACACCTCTACCTTGGGCTTTTCATTTTGAGTATTTACAATATCTCCTTATCGTGATTCCGGGAAGCATCGCCGGAGAGTATTTGATGGAGTGGCTGAAGCAGCACAATGATTCAA
>USSR01000751.1 GCA_900557355.1 uncultured Bacteroides sp. | reverse complement strand
ATGCGGTAAAGCAGGATATTTATGATATTCAGCAATCAAAGCATCGCGATATTTCCCGGCATTTTCCACCACTGCGCTGGCAGGCCACTGACAGCTTCCGCCAATTGTCTGATAAGCACGCTGCAATGCCATCTTGCGGGGAAGTTGGTTCATAGAGGGATTTTGCGGATCAGCATTCTGTACTGTATTCATCACTGACTGCCCGATAAACAAAGGACGGTTCTCCGTATGCTTTGCCCACCATTTCACCAATGTTTCATAATCAGCTGCCGGATGGCCAATATGCCAATATATTTGCGGAATGTTATAGTCCACCCAGCCTTCACGAGCCCAAAGAAGCACATCGGCATAAAGGTCATCATAGTTCTGCAATCCATTGGTCTTGCTACCCAGCGGATCACTCTTCTCATTACGATAGATACCGAAAGGAGATACACCAAATTTAACCCAGGGGTTCACCTCGCGTACCGTCTCATGTATTTTCTTTATCAACACATTGACATTGCTGCGCCGCCAGTCTGCTTTATTAGAAAAACCACCACCGTAACGGGCAAAGCTAGCATCATCCGGAAATTCCACTCCTGGTTTAGGATAAGGATAGAAATAATCATCCATATGAATGGCATCCACATCATAGCGGGAAACAATATCCATTACCACCATACAGATATGACGACGGCTTTCCGGTAATGCCGGATCAAAATACAATTGGTCACCATAGGTCACAAACCACTCGGGATGGATATTATAAACATGATTCGGGGCCAATTCATTCTTTAGCGAGGTCTTCACGCGATAGGGATTGATCCACGCATGAAATTCCATGCCTCGCTTATGGCATTCTTCAATCATAAACTCCATAGGATCCCAGTAAGGATTGGGAGCTTTTCCCTGTACACCTGTCAGAAAACGGCTCCACGGTTCCAGTTTGGAGGCATAAAGAGCATCAGCCTCAGGACGTACTTGGAAAATGATTGCATTGATACCTGCCTCTTGTAAAGAATTCAACTGGTCAATCAAGGTTTGTTTTAACTTCTCGGTAGGAATTCCACGAAACTGTCCGTTAACAGCCTGGATCCAAGCTGCGCGAAATTCACGTTTAGGATATCTTTCGGGTTGCGGAGATTGTGCCACCGCAGCTAAAGAAAAGAGCAGAGCGCATACGCACAAAAGAGTTTTTACTTTCATTCTTTATAAATCTGATTAAGGGTTGTTTATTAATTATGCAGGCCATTCTACCACCATACGGGTACCGCCTGTGTAAGATGTATCCAGATAAATTTTGCCATCAACAATGTCCATTACCTGGCGGGCTATGGAAAGTCCCAATCCCGTACCAGGCCTAAAGCTATCTATTTTAAAAAAACGCTCGAAAATAGTATCCTGATATTGCGGATCGATACCTATACCTGTATCCTCTATAATAAAACGAATGATACTATTCGCTTTATCTTCCTCACACAGTAAACGAATGACTCCTTGTTCGGTAAACTTCTCAGCATTGTCCAGCAACAAAGACAGGACACGCTTCATCCAGGCACGCACAGTCAGGATTACAGGATCATCAGGAGATGGAATCCACTGCAATTCCACACCGTCATTTTGTTTGCCTCCAAATTCATCTATACATTCAAGACAGCAAGCGTTGACATCTACAACTTCTTTAGGCATATCTGCCGTCTGAGAGTCCATGTCAGCTATATCAATAATATTATCAATCAATCCCAGCAAATAAGTACTGTTCTTCTCTACCTGACCGGAATACTCACGAGCATCTTCCACATCCAGCCCTTCCTCGGCAAGCAAAGCAGAAAAGCCCACTACAGAATTAAGCGGTGTACGCAACTCATGCGTAACATGTTGGATGAATGAACTCTTGATGCGGCTCATCTTCTGCAATTCCTTGCGGGCAACATCCAATTTCCGGTTCATAGATAAAGTGCGAACATAGAGGTAAGTAACCAGCAGAAGTAATATAAATATCAGGCAACCGGCAATAGATACCGTAATAAGCCGTTCACGACTCATTCTTTCACTCAATTCCAATTTTTCCATCTTCAGGCGGTCAACTTCAAACTGGGCAGTGTATTTGTTCAGTTGTTCATCCATTTCTGCCGTACGTACAGAATCATTCAATTGAGAGTATTCTGCAAAAGCACGGCATGCCTCCTTATAGTGACCTACTTGTTCCAGCATAATAGCTTTCTGCCTATAATTTCCAGGGTAATAATTACCGATCGAACGTTGGTAATCAATTAAAGAATCCATATAAACCACAGCATTACTTATATCTCCCAGGATCTGGTTGCACATTATTTTGTAACCGAACCATCCTTCTTGTGAAATGTCTCCTTTATGTTTGAAGTAATAAGCATTCGTCTCACGAACGTAAGGTTCCGCCGCCTTCGCTCCTTTCACCCCTAAGACAGCAATGACACGAAACTGATAAAAACGCATATATAGCGCTTCTCCTATAGATATTTTTTTCTCTTCTATTGTTTTCCCCAACTGTTCCAAACGATCCAAATAGGGCAAAGCCTCATTATACGACTGACGTGCCAGATAAGTTTGAATGATATTAAGAGAAACGACGTAGGCATCACGGTAGTATTTTCCTTCCTCAAAATGTTTTAAGGCATTATCATAATATTCAATACAGAGCTTTATATTCTGCCCGAACACACGGTGGTTATAGCCTATACACATCTCTCCGGATGCCATGCCATATTTATCTTTCCTCTGTTCGGCATCTTTACATAGCAATTCAGTCTCTTTCATCGCCTCTTCCTGCATACCCTTTTCAGTCATCCGCTGAATATATTGCCTCCATGCCTGGTAGCGATCCGTATTGCGATGACAACGGTCCGCCCAATCCATATATTCATAAGTCATCAGACGCAGGCTATCCGTATCACCCAACTCATAATAATGATTTGTAATGATGGCATAAGCATCACTGATATTTGCCGTATCTTTCCGTTCTTTTGCCAGCTCCAGAAAGTGCATGCCCAAAGGTAGAAAATTCGGCTTGCCATTAGCTTTCCGCACACTATCGGCAAGTGATTTCAGATCAACAGTCTCTTGTCCTGTAATTGTCTCGACACAAGACAACAAGCATACCAAAATGGCACACAAGCATATCCGAGGGTATCGCATAGGGATGATTCGTTTAAAAATGCGCATAAAAATAGCTCTTTTCCTCCTGGTATATCAGCAACTATTTAAAAGTATAACAAATCTTAACCTGCCAATCATTATACATATTTGAACCGCAGTGATTATCTTTGCAAACTGATATTCACTATAGTGACTCTGATTATGATAAAAAACAACTCCATACTTATCAAAGGCGCACGCGTCAACAACCTGAAAAATATAGACGTAGAAATACCCAGAAACAAACTTGTCGTCATCACCGGGCTATCCGGTTCCGGTAAATCATCCCTGGCATTCGACACGCTATATGCAGAAGGAC
>USSR01000750.1 GCA_900557355.1 uncultured Bacteroides sp. | reverse complement strand
CAACAAGGTTACACAATGTACGGCGGAAATATTCATGACGCGGATAGGAGAGGAATGAACGAGAGTCCGTCAACATACCTACGAAACGGCTCAACAGACCTAGTACGGAAAGAGCATTCATCTGTTTCTCCATACCGTCTTTCTGATCGAGGAACCACCAGCCGGAACCAAACTGTATCTTACCCGGAATCGTACCATCCTGGAAGTTACCCAACATAGTGGCGATAACTTCATTAGCGCACGGATTAAGATTATAAAGAATAGTCTTCGTCAGTTTGCCTTCAGAATTCAAACGGTCGAGGAATTTAGACATTGCCTTAGCAGTAGTAAATTCACCGATAGAATCGAAACCGGTATCAGCACCAAGTAACTTGAACATCTTGCTGTTATTGTTACGGATAGCACCATAGTGGAATTGTTGTGTCCAGCCTTTTTCCCAGTCCATTTCACCGAAGATAACCAGCATAGCTGATTTGAATTTCAGGATTTCTTCCTTGGTCAGTTCCGTTCCACCATATACCTTATTAAATATAGCCTTGATTTCAGCATCAGTATAGTCTTCTGCATAGAATTCTTCAATACCGTGGTCGGACAATTTACAGCCTTGTTCAGCAAAGAAGTCGTGACGCTTGCGCAGGGCAGCTACCATGTCGTCGAAGTTAGAGATAGCAACACCGCTCACTTCAGCCAGTTTCTCGACGTATGCGCGGAAGTCAGCAGGAACTTCTACAGCCATTGCCTTGTCAGGACGCCATGTCGGCAACATCTTGATTTCAAAACCACTTTCGCGTGTTTGAATATGATATTCCAGAGAGTCAATAGGATCATCCGTAGTACAAACTGCTTCCACATGATAACGGCGCATCATGCCACGGGCAGAGTATTCCGGTTGAGCCAGCTTCTCATTACACTCGTCATAAATCTCACGGGCAGTCTTCGGGCTCAAAATCTTATCAATACCGAACGCTGTCTTCAACTCCAGGTGTGTCCAGTGATACAAAGGATTACGGAAAGTATAAGGAACGGTTTCAGCCCACTTTTCAAATTTTTCCCAGTCGGAAGTATCCTTACCTGTGCAGAAACGTTCGTCTACACCATTGGTACGCATAGCACGCCATTTGTAATGGTCGCCGCCCAACCAGATTTCAGTCAATGACTTAAACTGATAGTCGTCTGCTACCATTTTAGGGATTAAGTGACAGTGATAGTCGATAATCGGCATCTTGCATGATACAACTTCTGTGCGGTTTCTGTCTGCAACAGGAAGTTTTCATCCATAAATTTTTTCATTCTACTGTGTTTTAAGTATATAAAAATATTACTTTCTCTTTTTTATACCTATATAGTATTGATTGTAAAGCTAATAGGCAAGATATTGGTTTTTGCTTTTATTAACCGTTATCGAACACAAAAGTAGAAAATTTACTTGGAGAAACAAAATAATTCGTATCTTTGCCGCAAATATTTATAATATTTAAGTTTTAGACATTGAACCTTTAGTGCCTTAAAACGAATGAGACAAAGAATATGGAAAACAAGAACTACACCATTAAAGACATTGCCCGCATGGCGGGTGTTTCTGCCGGAACTGTGGACCGCGTGTTGCACAATCGGGGAGATGTTTCTGCTGCCAGCAGGGAGAAGGTTCAAAAAGTGCTTGATGAGATAGACTATCATCCTAATATGTTTGCCATTGGTCTGGCAGCCAAGAAGCGCTACCGTGTTCTGTGTATTATACCTTATTATGTGGAACATGACTATTGGCATTCCGTTGCAGAAGGCATCAACCGTGCCGCACAAGAGTTGCGTCCTTTTAATGTAAGCGTGGACTTTTTGTGCTACCATCATGCCGACCGGCTTTCTTATGAAAAAGCCTGCGCGAAGCTCCGCAAAGAAATAGTGGATGCCGTATTGATCGCCCCCAATTTCCGTGAAGAGACAATATCGCTGACATCTTATCTGGAAGGGAAAAAGATACCTTACGCATTTGTCGACTTTAATATAGAAGACACCCATGCACTCTGCTACATCGGCCAGGACTCCCAAACAAGCGGGTATATGGCTGCTAAAATCCTGATGCGCAAGTACAAGGAAGGACAGGAACTGATACTATTTCTTAATAATAAAAAGAATAGCCCGGCAGAAATACAGATGCAACGACGCATGGACGGTTTCATGAATTTTATTGCACAGGAACATGAGAATCTGGTGGTTCACGATGTAGTACTGAATAAAGAAGATGATGAAGCCAACCGCCGGACATTGGAAGATTTCTTTGCCGCACATCCCAAGGCAGTATTAGGAGCCGTTTTTAACTCACGTGTCTACCAGGTGGCAGGATATCTACAGGAAACAGGACACCATTTGGAAGGATTGGTTGGATATGACCTTCTGCCCAAAAACGTGGAATACCTGAAATCCGGTGAAGTAAATTATCTCATTGGACAACGCCCGGGACTGCAAGGATACTGCGGTGTAAAAGCTCTGTGCGACCATGTCGTATTCAAACGTCCGGTGACCGGTGTAAAGTATATGCCTATCGACATCCTGATGAAAGAAAACATCAATTTCTATTTTGAATTTGAATAAACATCATAATATCAATCATTTAAAAAACGTTTTTTTAAGCATGAAAGCATTAAACAAACAGACCGCTCCCAAGGCTCAGCGCCCGGAACGTATCATTCAATTCGGTGAAGGAAACTTCTTACGTGCATTTATCGACTGGATCATTTATAACATGAACGAAAAGGCTGATTTCAATAGCAGTGTTGTAGTAGTTCAACCTATCGAGAAAGGTATGGTAGACATGCTGAATGCACAGGATGATCTTTATCACGTAAACCTGCAAGGATTGGATAAAGGAGAAACTGTCAATAGCCTGACAATGATCGACGTTATCAGCCGTGCACTGAATCCTTACACTCAGAACGATGAATTCATGAAGTTGGCTGAGCAACCGGAAATGCGTTTTGTAATCTCCAACACAACGGAAGCCGGTATCGCTTTCGATCCCTCCTGCAAACTGGCTGACGCTCCGGCTTCTTCTTATCCGGGCAAACTGACCCAACTACTGTATCATCGTTTCAAGACATTCAACGGTGATAAGAGCAAAGGTCTGATTATCTTCCCTTGCGAACTTATCTTCCTGAACGGTCATAAGCTGAAAGAAACCATCTACCAATATATCGAATTATGGCAATTGGGTGATGAATTCAAGACTTGGTTTGAAGAAGCATGTGGTGTATACGCTACGCTTGTTGACCGTATTGTTCCGGGATTCCCGCGCAAGGATATTGCAGCAATTAAGGAAAAATTACAGTATGATGATAATTTGGTGGTACAGGCTGAAATCTTCCACCTCTGGGTCATCGAAGCCCCGCAGGAGATTGCCAAAGAATTCCCTGCTGACAAGGCTGGTCTGAATGTATTATTCGTTCCTTCTGAAGCACCGTATCACGAAAGAAAAGTAACGT
>USSR01000749.1 GCA_900557355.1 uncultured Bacteroides sp. | reverse complement strand
CGCAAATCCCGGCTTCCGTAACTTTAACGCCCGAAGCCTTGATTGCTCCCTCCACAAGAGCCGAAACAGAAGTTATATCCGACACTTCCGGTTTAGAAATTTCCACTCCTCTATTAACGATTGTAATCTGACAGGAGGCCGTTTTATCACCATCATTCGTAGTCGCTTCAATAGTAACTTTTCCCTCGGCTATAGCGGTCACCTTACCGGTAGCATCCACCGATGCTATTTTACTATCTCCCGAACTCCATGTTACAGCTTTGTTTGTCGCATTCTCCGGTGTCACAACAGCTTCAAGTATCAAGTCATCCCCCACCACCATAGTAGACTCTGTAGGTTTAATCGACACTCCCGTCACCCTGACAACCTTGTCCACTACCGTTACTTTACAAGTCGCTGTTTTCTTGCCGGTAAGTGCCGTTACGGTAATAACAGCCTCTCCGGGTATTACCGCTGTTACCATTCCAGTCTCATCCACCGTTGCAACACCGGGGATGCTACTGGCCCACACATGTCCTTTATCAGGTGTCTCAGCCGGAGTAAAAGAAGCTATCAACCTTTCAGTTTTGCCTTTCTCTAATGTTAACTCACTCTTGTTCAGTGCAATGTCCGGAATCACAACATTCTCTTTACTATCCTCTTTACTACAGCTACCAGCCAACGGCAGCATAAGTAAGAAGCCCAATATTACCCAAATGAACTTTGATTTACCGGTTAATTTTTCTCTCTTCAGCATAATCCATATAGATTAAGCCTATAGACTTCCCCTGATTCAGCAATACACAAAAAAAGACGTGGGAGTCTGTACTTTCACTTATCCCAGTCTCAGGCTCTCGCATGCCCATCTATAAGGATAAGCAACGCAGCTAGCCCACGCCAAGATGAATATACAGAACACCACGCCAAGCGCAATGTTTGGACAAAACACCTCAAGTGGACGTTCCCGTTGCCGTATCTTCTTATAGATTTCAAATTTGCGAGATTTGAGACTAGAAGATAACGTTCGTAAACGTCTTTCTATTACAATAATAAAAACCTCCCCCTAACCCACCGGCTAGCTGAGATTGTGACAAAGTTAAGAGGTTTCAGTGTACATGCCAAATTATTCAGGATGTTTTTAATGCCATTTTTTTACCGTATAGTATCCGTTTAGGTCCTCATAGCCATCCGGATAACCATAAAAAAGAAATATCCGGGCCGTACCTACTCCCTACTTACTCCTTACCTACTCCCTACCTACTCCTTCTTATTATATAGGGAGAAGGTAAGACGTAACCCTGTCTGATACCGGTAATATTTATGCCGAAACACCGCATCACATACATTCTCTCCGTATATTCATGAATTCTTGAAAACAAACTCCACAAATCAAAAGAAAAAGAAAAAGTTTATTCATACCTTTGCGATGCAGCACCCCTTCAAGAGCAATGCATGAAGAATAAGAAAAGCCACATCCAGACTTCTCTCTCCCTTCACAAACAACAAAATATAAATAACTAAAAATTAAACCATCATGGGAAAAATTAAAAAAGGAGTTTTCGGCGAATTCACAGGAAAAGTAGGAAATCTGGTAGGATGTACATGGAAAGGGATACCTTATATGCGTACCCGTCCTGCCAACATGACCAACCCACGCACCGAAAAGCAACAGGGACAACGGAGCAAATTTCAGGTGGCACTCAACTTCCTCAGAACAATTACTCCCTTTCTACGCATCGGATACCGGGAATTCGCAGAAAGACAGACTGCTTTCAACGCTGCCATGTCCTATGTGATGAAAAATGCCCTCGCAGACAGTGAGCAGGGATTAGAAATTGACTATAACAAAGTGTTGGTGTCACACGGAAGCCTGACACAAGCATCCGATACAACAGTAAGCACCGAAGGCAGCAAAGCCCTCTTTACCTGGAAGGATAATAGCGGACAGGGGAATGCAATGGCTACAGACGCAGCCATGCTATTAGTGTACAACCAAGAGAAGGCCTTGGCTGTTTATGATACATCAGCAGCTATGCGCTCGGATGGCAACGCCGAACTGGAACTTCCTAAAGACTGGAAAAACGATACTTTGATTGCCTACCTGGGCTTTTGCAGCACAAACGATAAAAGTGTGGCCAACAGTATATGTCAGCCTATTACCGTTGCATAAATTGTTTTCGTTCTTCTTCCGGAAATTTTTCTATCGCATAGCGCAACATCGTGCGGGGCATCAGTTTACAATGCTTTTCAAGGAACTGCACCAATAAGTCCTTGTCCCGCTTCCCCATTTCCCGCAACATCCAGCCTACAGCCTTTCGCATCAGGTCATGACGAGTATGCAAAAAGTGTTCAGAAAGAGCAATAATATCGATGAAATCGTCGTTTTTAATTAGTGTATAGGTGGAAACCACTGCTATGCGCTGATCCCACAATAAATCGCTATCGGCCAAACGATAGAGGACATCACGAGGCTTATCTTTCAGATATTCGCCCACAATACCCGGAGCGGAAAGGTCAACCAAATCCCAGTTATTGATGCGGGCAGTCTGTGTCAGATAAAAGTTGAATATTTCTTTTTTGTCCTTTTCATCGCACTTTTTAAAGCGTTCCACTAACATCAGCAAGGCACACAGGCGGCATTCATGCCATTCACTTTGCAGCAATTCTACCATTACCTCGAACGGTGCATCCTTATGACGCTTCGCCACAATACGAGTGTTAGGAACTACGATACCCAGAAATTTATCGCCTTCTCCGTATTGTCCCTTTCCGGTTTTGAAGAAATTAGGAAGGTATTCCCGCTTCACAGGATCAATGTATTGCTCCAGTTCTTGCTGGATTTCCTTTGCTGTCTGCATTTTCTTAAATTTAGTAGAGCACAAAAATACCGTTTTTCATTTTATTCTTTACATTGACACACAGAAAATAAAGCGGGTACCTTGGGTATATTCTTTATCTATAATCAGAAAACCTCCCAACCTTTCTGCAACGATACGGCAGATAGATAAGCCCAGCCCTGCTCCCTGACTAAAGTTATCCAGCTTAACGAAGCGTTCAAATACACGTTCTTGCTCGTCAATGGGAATGCCTATTCCGGTATCCGTAACCGTAAAAATCAGTTGATTCGTCTCTTTTTTTACTTCATAAGCCAATGTAACAGAACCTTCATGAGTAAATTTCGATGCATTACTCAACAGGTTATCAAGCACCTGAACTATATAGTTATAATTACTATTTATGATCAGTTCATCGCAAGCCGGTTTAAAAACAAGTTTTGTATCCGGAGAAAATAAAGTCCCTGCCGCATCTATCGAGGCTTGGCAACAAGCATTGACATCAACTGCATTGTGCTTAATTTCAACCTCACTATCAAGAATAGAAATGTCAAGAATATCACCTACCAACTTTAACAACAACTTACTATTACTTTCTATCAATGCCACATATTGCCCGATGTCTTCTTTATCGTCAAGCATATCGACCAATACTCCGGAGAATCCGACAAT
>USSR01000748.1 GCA_900557355.1 uncultured Bacteroides sp. | reverse complement strand
CATACAGCGGAACCCTCACTCCGAAAACGATGAAACTGGATTTGAATGTAGCAATGCCACAAAGTAAATGGGGAAAAAGTTACGGTTTATCCGGCTTTACGAAAGGCAAGAAAATGATTGTCGGAACCAGTGGAGGACAATACGTATGGAAAGAATCATCGAGTGAAATATTGACCGGAGCATTCTATGTCCATCTGGACGATGTAGAATTAACCAAATCGGGCAGCACACTGTTCATGAGAATGAAACTGGTTCAGAATGCGCTTTGCTATTTCATCCCGCAACTTCTTCAATCAGTCACCTTGCAACCCGACGGTAACGTGATCGCCAATTACACTACCAGTCCGGTATATATTGGCAGTATCCCTATCAGTAACATAGATCCCGATAAAGATACGGGGACGATTGCCCTATTTGTCATCAAGTTCATGCTTGGTACATTAAAAGAGAGCGACATTACCAGTGTGCTGGCAGATCGCACATGGGCGGCTTCCCCCATCAATCTGATTACCTGGGCAGCAAACAACGGACAGATTAAGATGAACCTCAATCTGCCGGCCATCATCGGTCTGACTACCCAGGACGGTGAGACTCCCATAGATCCGGGACTGATTTCAGGCATTACGGAAGCTCTTGCCAAGTCGAACCCTATTCAATTGAAAAAGTTGCTTGGAACTTTAAATGCCATACTCGACAATCAGTTCCTCGGCATCATTGCTAATATGGATGATGCTAGTTTCCGGCAAGTATTCTACTTGCTGACCGAGGGCATTGTCTTTAACATAATGGAAGAAGAGAACGGGCATACCAATCTTTATCTGGCCAAAGAATCGACCACGGCTTTCATTCAGTTCGTACCCGGATTGCAGCCGATAGTGGAAGGATTGCTTCCGGAAAGCATGGCGAGCAATGCGACCTTCAAGAATCTACTCGGATACCTCATGGCAAATGACGAGAATGGATTGCCTTACCTATGGAATTCTGCCAATACGATTGATTTGGGACTAGGCCTTTTACCCCCGAAATAAACATCAACCATGAATATGAAAGAAATAAAGAATATGAAGAAATTATCTATACTATTTATAAGCAGCCTCATCGGAACGGCAGGTTTGATGACTTCATGTAGTGAAGACTATCCAGGACCGGACCCGGTGGACGTAACAGCGAATTACTCGAATAAATACTTGAGCAAATCCAACCTGACATTAACTTATGATGGGGATGAAATGACTGGCAAAGCAGTCGACTTCAGTACAGTGAAAGGAGAAACGGCTAATGTTACTTTTTATAATGTATTTCCCGGAGAAGAAACACTCAAACTGACTGATATACCTATTTCCGGAGATGCTAACGGTTACTCTTTTTCCGGCAACGGCACGGGAAATTTAACCGGCAGTACCTTTAATTATAGCGGACGTGTAGAAAACGGCCAGTTGACAGTGAACCTGACCAATATAAAGATGGTGAACAGCGCACAAATGGCCAACACTTATGCACTTAGCGACATCATATACGGCAGAGGAAAGGATATGATCCGCAATTCGGATACCGGCCTGTACGAATGGGGGGAATCCGATGGTAAAATGATTGCCGCACCTCTTTATGTAGACATGGATATTGAACTAAGCAGTGATGGCAGTTTCCTTTATGCGGTCATGACAGGGCTGGTGAAAGGAATGGGTGGTTATCTTCTGGCACAGCTTCTCGATAACGTCACCTTACAACCTAACGGATACATCACAGCCAATTATACAACGGATGAAATGATGCTGGGAGAGCAGAAGTTCAGTGAAATAAACATGGAAGATCCCGAATCTATGAATAAAGTCGCTACATTCGTTATGTATAAGTTATTCTTACCTTATCCGATGGGAGGTTTCCAGCAACAGGATATTATCAATGCCACGGAGGGGGTAAACCGGATTTATGCTCCATCTCCCAAAGGACTGGCCTACTGGTATATGAAGAACGATCATTTCTATCTGAAACTGGATCTTCCGGCAATTATCATTCAAGTCATGAAATCGCAGGGGAAAAGTATCGATCAGAATCTGATGGCTTTATTGACAGACGCTATCCTGAATTCAGATCCGGTTCAACTCAAGAATATATTAAGTACTATCAGCGGTCAACTGGATAATTCCATATTATCCATGCTGGCAGGTCTGGATAACGCCACTTTCCAAATGCTGTTCGGCTGGATAAAAGAGGGAATCCCCATGCAAATGGAGAAGAAAGACGGACACACTTATCTGTACGTAACCAAAGATGCATTGACTCCGTTCATTCCTTTCCTCCCCAGTCTGGAACCTTTGATGGCAGGTATTCCCAATTTTGGTCCGATGCTGTTCGACAGTTATATCATGCCGCTTTATAAGGGTTGGTCTACCATCACCAAACTGCATATAGGTATAGACCTTACAGTCAACAACTAATAAGAAGCACCTTTCTATAAACAAGAAAATACAAGAACAATGAAGAAAATATATATTCTAACTTTGCTACTATGCTTCATCAGCTTTGGGAACAGTTTTGCTCAAACGCTGAAAGGACATATATATGACGCTAAAACCAATGAGCCATTAGTAGGAGCAGCCGTTACGTACAAATTACAAGGTAATCAGGGAGTCGTGTCGGACATCAACGGGGCTTATGAAATCAAACTGCCCGAGGGCGGAGTCGATCTGGTCTTCAGTTATGTGGGCTACGAAGATGTGCTGATGCCTATTGTGATCGACAGACGTGAAGTAGTGACCAAAGACGTTTACATGAGAGAAAGCACCAAACTACTGGAAGAAGTAGTGGTCAGTGCCGGACGTTTTGAACAGAAACTCAGTAACGTTACCGTTTCTATGGATGTAGTGAAAGCCGGTGATATTGCCCGTCAGGCACCAACGGACATTTCTTCCACGCTCCGTACATTGCCCGGCGTAGACATCGTAGACAAACAACCGTCTATACGTGGCGGCAGCGGATGGACTTACGGAGTGGGTGCACGCAGCCAGATTCTGGTGGATGGAATGAGTACGCTAAATCCCAAAACAGGAGAAATCAACTGGAACACCGTGCCTTTGGAGAATATCGAGCAGATTGAAGTTATCAAAGGAGCTTCCTCCGTACTGTACGGTTCGTCGGCTCTGAACGGTATTATCAATATCCGTACCGCACGTCCGGGATTGACTCCGAAAACACGTTTCAGCGCATACGTAGGTATCTATGGTGATGCGGAAAATGACGAATACCAATGGAGTGACAAGAGTTTCTGGAAAGAGGATAAATATTCGGCAAACCTATTTTACGCGGAAGTCTTTTTAGTGGTGTCCGAAACCCAATTTACGAAGGATTCGATCTCTCCCACTCCCGTCGTATAGGTAATTTTGATGTCAGCGGGAGCATGAATCTTTTCACCGATGAAGGATACCGTCAGCAGGGATACAACAAGCGTTTCCGTATGGGAGGTAACCTTACCTATCATCAACCGGACAT
>USSR01000747.1 GCA_900557355.1 uncultured Bacteroides sp. | reverse complement strand
ACGACGTATTGGCAGGAGTGTATGGTTTCATTGTTTTAATTGTGGCGAGATGGTTGATGGAGTAGAAGAACGGAGTCGGTTTGCAGGTTGGCGCAGGGAAGTGTGGCTTTTTATGAAGGCGCAGCTTTCTGCACAGATAGCTACTGTAATCGATTTTCTGATAACTATTCTTTTGGTGAAATTATTTGGTATATATTATTTGTATGCCACATTTATAGGTTCCGTGGTTGGCGGTATTGTCAATTGTGTAATCAACTATGAATGGGTATTTAAGGCGGAAGACTGCAAGAAGATACATGTGGGGCTGAAGTATTTCATAGTCTGGGGGGGGAGCATCCTGATCAATACATGGGGTACTTTTGCTTTGACGGAATGGCTGGCAGGAATGAAATGGGTGAACGGGTTGCTGGGATACTACGTCTATGATGTGTTTATCCTGTCTAAAATTACGGTTGCCCTGCTGGTTGCATTTTTCTGGAACTACTATTTGCAACGGGTCTTCGTCTACCGGAACCACAACTTAAAAAGATTTCTGAAACAACGTTTGGAGAAAAAAATAGAATGAACATGAATTACAGAGATTGGCTGCAACAGGTGATATACAAGATTATCAATCCCGTTGTGCGCGGCATGATTAAAATTGGCATTACGCCTAACTTTATTACTACTACCGGGTTGATACTTAACATTGTGGCTGCCGGTATATTTATTTATGCAGGGTTAGTGACAGATTCGGAAGAGGATCTTTCTTTGGTGGGATGGACAGGCGGACTGATACTCTTCGCCGGGTTGTTTGACATGATGGATGGCCGTGTGGCGCGTCTTGGCAATATGTCTTCCACTTTCGGGGCATTGTACGATTCGGTGCTCGACCGTTACAGTGAACTGTTTACCTTGTTCGGTATATCCTATTATCTCATATTACAAGGTTATTTCTGGGGTTCCATTATCACTTTTCTTGCTTTGATCGGTTCGCTGATGGTAAGTTACGTACGCGCACGTGCCGAAGGGCTGGGACTGGAATGTAAAGTAGGTATTATGCAGCGTCCTGAGCGAGTAGTGCTGACCAGTCTGGGAGCTTTGTTCTGTGGCATCTTCTCCGATTGCACACTCTTCGATCCGATGTTAATCTTGATAGTTCCTCTGGCAATCATTGCCGTATTGGCTAATCTGACAGCTTTTGTCCGTCTGGCACATTGCTATAAACTTTTGAATAAATGATAAAAAGATATTTTCCTCCGGTGAGAGAAACGATGTTGGTAGTGGTTATAACGGTGGTTTTCCTGTTGCTGACGGCTACTTGTATCGGGCTCCGTCCGGAGCATTTCCTGATGGCGGGTTTGTTTTTCGTTTTGTTTTTTGCTGGGAAGACAACCCGTAAACTGGCAGTAGCGTTACTGCCTTTTATTATTTTTGGCGTTTCCTACGATTGGATGCGGGTGTATCCCAATTATCAGGTGAATCCTATTGATGTGCAGGGTTTGTATGAAGCGGAGAAATCCCTTTTCGGTATATCTGTGAATGGGACGATACTTATTCCTTGCGAATACTTTGCCATACATCACTGGTCGATTGCTGACTTCTTTGCAGGCGTGTTCTATCTTTGTTGGGTGCCTGTGCCTATTGTTTTCGGTTTGTGGCTTTATCTGAAGGGAGACCGCCGGATGTATCTGCGCTTTGCAATGGTCTTTTTGCTTGTGAATCTGATTGGTTTTGCGGGATATTACATTCATCCTGCGGCACCACCTTGGTATGCCATGAATTATGGTTTTGAGGCTATGCTTGATACTCCCGGAAATGTAGCAGGGCTGGGACGCTTCGATGAATTGATGGGATGCACTATTTTCAATTCAATCTATGGGCGTAATGCCAATGTATTTGCTGCCGTACCTTCATTGCATGCAGCGTATATGGTTGTGGCATTGGCTTATGCTATTATGAACCGCTGTAAAGGCTGGCTGATAGCATTGTTCGCGTTTATCATGGTGGGTATCTGGTGTACGGCCGTTTATTCGGGGCATCATTATCTGATTGATGTATTATTGGGAATATGCTGTGCTCTCCTGGGTATCTTTGCCTTTGAAAAAGGATTGATGAAATGGGGAGCGTTCAAGCGCTTTTTCGAACGTTATAGTAAATATATCCGTTAATGAATAATTTCGTCTTTTACAGTCCTACCGAATTTGTATTCGGTAAAGCTACGGAAATGCAAGTCGGTGCACTGGCGCGGAAGCATGGTGCGCGGAAAGTGATGATCGTGTACGGCGGCGGCTCTGTTGTACGGAGTGGCTTGCTGGATAGGGTGAAACAGTCTTTGCGGGAAGCAGGAATTGAATATTGCCTGATGGGGGGCGTGCAGCCCAATCCGGTAGATACGAAAGTGTATGAAGGCATTGAATTCTGCCGCCGTGAACAGGCTGATATGCTGTTGCCTGTGGGTGGTGGTTCTGTCATTGATACAGCCAAAGCCATAGCGGCAGGTGTGCTTTATGAAGGTGACTTCTGGGATTTCTATATCGGAAAGGCTAAAGTGACTAAAGCGCTGAAAGTAGCTGTTGTGCTGACTATTCCTGCTGCCGGAAGTGAAGGCTCCGGTAATACGGTTATAACGAAACTGGATGGTTTGCAGAAACTCAGCCTGCGTGTACCGGAAGTTTTGCGTCCGGTATTCTCTATTATGAATCCGGAACTTACTTATACTTTGCCGCCCTTTCAGACAGCCTGCGGTGTGGCCGATATGATGGCTCATATCATGGAGCGTTATTTTACGAACACTCAGGAGGTGGAAATTGGAGATCGCCTTTGTGAAGGCACTTTGATGGCTATCATCAATGAGGCTCCCAAGGCAATGAGAAATCCTGAAGATTACGGTGCGCGTGCCAACTTGATGTGGGCGGGCATGATTGCGCATAATGGTACTTGTGGTGTAGGTTGTGAAGAAGATTGGGCTTCGCACTTCCTGGAGCATGAAATCAGTGCTATTTATGGTGTTACCCACGGTGCGGGGTTATCTGTTATCTTCCCTGCTTGGATGACGTGGATGGTAGAACATAATGTGGGAAAGATAGCTCAATATGCCGTTCGTGTATGGGGTGTTCCTGAATCAGAAGATAAGAAAGCGGTCGCTTTGGAGGGTATTGGTAAGCTGAAAGCTTTCTTTAGCTCTCTTGCTCTGCCTGTGACATTTAAAGAACTGGGTATTGAAGACCCTGATATTGACCGTCTGGCAGATAGTCTGCACCGCAATAAAGGAGAGTTGGTAGGGAATTATGTGAAGCTGACGAAGCAGGACAGCAAAGAGATTTATCGCCTTGCATGTGCAGGGGAGTGAGTGATGGTTCGCTTCTATATAAAGGGTGAGTTTCTTTAAAGTATCGGCCAATGATTTTGAAAAGTTGGCGATAAAAATAAAAAAGACGGTGATAAAAATAAAAAATACGGCGAAGTTTCTGATTTACTTCGCCGTATTTTCTTATTTTTTTTTTTATTTTTTTTT
>USSR01000746.1 GCA_900557355.1 uncultured Bacteroides sp. | reverse complement strand
TACCAGAATTGGCGCCACTATTACCCATCTTAGAGTCGAACTCAGAAGATTCAGGGTCAATAAACGAGTTATTACTGAAAGTCAGCAAGTTTTGTCCGTTGACATAGATACGTGCCTTTTCCATGCCCACCTTGCGGCTCCATGTTTTGGGGAATGTGTAACCAATCTGCAAGTTCTTCAGACGCAGGTATTTTCCATCCATCAAGAATAGGTCGGAACCTTGTCCGTTTCCGTAGTTGTTTCTGTTGGAAGTAGAACCCGGAGCAGTAAGTCTCGGCCAACGTGCATCGGTGTTGGTAGGAGTCCAGAAATCCAGTTGATGCTTATAGATATTATAAGAGTAATTGGCGTGGAACGGTTCAATCAATTCACCACGAAGCATCATGTCACGCTTGCCCACACCCTGCCAGAACATACCGAAATCGAATCCTTTCCATTCTACATTGTAGTTGAAACCGAAAGTAAGACGAGGGAAGGCATTACCCAAGATAAACTTATCCTTCGAGTCGATGACACCATCTTCGTTACGGTCTACAAACTTCACATCACCCGGCTGTACCTTTCCACCTACAGGAATAGCCGATGCCTCAATCTCCTCGTAGCTTTGGAAAAAGCCGTCCATCTTGTAACCGTAGTAAGACTCCAACGGACATCCTTCACGGGTGATACGGCTCAACTCCTCTATTTGTGAGATTCTTTCGTGACCAGGGTACTTCAGCACTTCATTCCAAGAGTCACCAAGATTGAAGTTGAAGTTATGATTTGCGGCTCCCGTTTTCAAACGATAGTTGATAGAGAGGTCCCAACCTTGATTCTGCATCTCACCAATGTTGTCCATCGCCATATCCGTACCGAATACCGAAGGCACAAGGGGCTTCATTAAAATGTCGCTCGTACGCTTGTAGAAATAGTCGAACGTCACATTCAAAGCGTTATTGAAGAACGAAGCGTCTACACCCACGTTGAAGGTTTTGGTCTTTTCCCAAGTCAAATTATCCTTACCTAACTTAAAACCTGCGCCCGATACTGTCTGGTTGTTGTATGCGTAAGAGTTGTTGTACAGTTCGTAAACAGTAAAACGGTCATAAGTACCAATAGACTGGTTACCCAAGATACCAAAAGAAGTACGCAGTTTCAAGTCACCCACACGTTCCTTGTAAGCCTGCATAAAGTTCTCCTCGCTCAAACGCCAGCCTAATGAAACAGAAGGGAAGAAACCCCATCGGTAGTCTTTATGAAACTTGGAAGAAGCGTCATAACGGAAGCTGAATTCTGTATAATATCTGTCAGCGTAAGAATACCCCACACGTCCCAACAGAGAAGTCAGACTGGTACGGTTGGATTCATCTACAAATGTTTTTCCTGTGATGTTTCCCACAGTACTATTGGTAATGTCTGTACCGATACCCAAGTCGGGATCTACCCCCTTCTTCTCAATCTCATTGCTAGACGAAGTAAACGATTCATTGGTTACTCCAAAAAGCCCGCTGACATTGTGTTTACCGAATGTCTTGTTGTAATCCAACAAAAGTTGGCTATTAATAAGGTAAGCCGTATGATTCCAGTTACTGGTCCGATAGTCAGTATCTTTCACTGGACGTGGTTCGGTAGCCTCTTCATTCAAGTAATAGGATACGCCCAAATTGCGGGTAGAACGCATGTCGTTTATCACATCCGCACCCAACACTCCACGCAACTTCAATCCGTCAATAAGCCGGAATTCAGCATTGACATTAGCGTTCAGATAATTGTTACGATACTTGTTACGGCCACCAGCTTCCAATGCTCCCAATGGGTTAAATTCAGTCAATACATCATTTAACAAATATCTTCCATCTTCCGATTTCATTTTGTAATAATAATAAGTAGGTACACGGGCGGCATCCACTTCCAAACTCCCACCGGTGGTACTTACACTATTATTACGTGTATAAGCCAAAATAGCATTCAGTTTCAAACGTCCCACTTCCGTGCTAACATTGGTACGAAAATTATAACGCTGCACGCCAAAATCACTGTTGCCCACATAATTACTTTCCTGGTCATAATAACCCATGGACACCATGTAAGTAGTTTTATCACTACCTCCAGATACGCTTAGATTGTAATTCTGCTGTAAGGCTGTGCGGACTATCTGATCAAAAAACCAGCTTTCTTCATTTTGATGGGCAGCCAGGTCACGGATTTGATCGGGTGTATACAAAGGAGCCTCTCCAGCATTGGTGGCAGCTAAATTGCGCAAAGTAGCGTTCTGATAGCCTTTCAACGGAGAAAACAAGATATCCGGATTCTGCCATCCCATCATACCACTTAACCGAACTGTCGCACGCTGGTTCTTCTTACCTTTCTTAGTAGTAACCAAAACTACACCATTGGAAGAACGTGAACCATAAATAGCAGCTGTACCGGCATCTTTCAAGATGGAAATGTTCTCAATATCATTGGGATTCAATTTATCGAAACTACCGCCATCAGCTACCAATCCGTCTATGACAAAAAGCGGACTATTGTCATTCACAGTGCTGATACCACGGATATTAAAGTTAGTCTTACGATCATTAGGATTGCTACTGCGCTGCTGGATAACCACGTTGGGCGCAGCCCCTTGCAAAGCATCTGTCATGTTAGCCACGGGACGGTCTTCGATCATGGAAGCCTTTACCTGGTCTACAGCACCTACGGCACTCTTGCGGGTAGTAGTACCATAACCGATGACAATAACTTCATCCAGCACCTTGGTATCCTCCTTTAAGACAACATTCAATTGTTTTTGATTTTTCACAGCAATTTCCTGAGTGGCATATCCCACATAGGAAAAGACGAGAACATCTTGGGCACTACAAACAATGGAATAGTTTCCATCCACATCTGTAATGGTACCCACACCTTCTTTACCCTTAACAGTAACACTCACTCCAATCAGGCTTTCACCTGTGGCATCCTTAACGGAACCTCTCACCGTGGCATTGTTTTGCTGCACCACAGTAATAGTCTCCGCATGTGCATAAACCGCAGGAGCCTGCGCCAGCATAGTCACAGCAGGCAAGGCAATAAGCCAGAACTTATAGTTCCCACTTATCCGAGCCAGCAATGAATTTACTGTGTACACTCGATTCTTTTTCATATTCTTTAAGATTAAACATTATAATAAATCACGATAAAAAAAGGAAAAGAACACAAATAATACCAACGAACAACCAATTCATGCAATTTGTATCCTAATCCTCCTTCCAGCGCACTTTATTGATTTTAAATAATTCCTATTTTTACAAGCTGTTCAGCAAATCCACTTTACCCTCGTTCACTAATTTCAGAATCAATTCTCCAAACAGCGTGTTCTGCCAAGCAAACCATGCACGGGTAAAGTTAGTGGGGTCATCCTTGTGGAAAGACTCGTGCATGAATCCCGTACCGGCATCCGTATCCATCAGCATTTTGATACAAATCTTTATCTCCTCATCATTCTGGCTGGTGAATGCCTTCATCATGATACTCATA
>USSR01000745.1 GCA_900557355.1 uncultured Bacteroides sp. | reverse complement strand
ACTTCCAAATGGAGGGACGGATAACTCCGGCGATCTGAACCGCTATCTGAACATCGGGAGTCTGAATAATAATAGTCTGGTCAATATAGCCGGAATTGAAGGTAAGTATTTTGTGTCTGACAATTGGGATGTAAATTTCCAGTTCAGCATGAACGTCAGCCTCACTCCTAAGAAAGACTATGTAGAAGGAGACAACAGTGTACCCGACATGATTATCCCTGCGCAAAGTTATATCAATGCACAGATGACTAACAACTGGTATGTATCTGTCGGTTCCAACTACTATTTCAAGACTCGCAACGAACGTATTCATCCGTATCTTGGAGGCGCACTCGGCTTCCAGATGGCACGCATTGAAACAACCGAACCATACACCGGAGACACCTATAAGGATAGTGACGACTCGGAAGAACTTCCGTCACAGGTCTATGTTTCCGGAAGTAAAGCCGGTCAGATGTACGGTTTCAAAGTAGCTGCCGTAGCAGGTATTGAGTATAGCATTGCCAAAGGTTTTGTTTTCGGTTTCGAAATGCACCCTCTGGCTTACCGCTATGACTTGATACAGATTTGCCCGAAAGGATTTGATAAATATAACGCCAGTCACCACAATATCAAAATATTTGAAATGCCTGTAGTGAAACTGGGATTCAGATTCTAAGGATGAATGATTATACAAATGTATGAATGAAAAGAGAAAGCCGTTCAGCTGATAGTGCGGACGGCTTTTCTTTTTTAAAGAAGAATGAAGAGCTTAATGAACAGATATGTGAAACTTTTATCTTTTCTTCCGGGAATATGTCTGATAGTGGCTTGCACCGGGCATCAGATAAAAGGTTACGAGATTAACGGTAGTACACCTTTGCCCGAATTCGAAGGAAAAATGGTTTATATGAAAGATTTTTCGAGCGGGCAGCTGGTAGATAGTGCAGAAATAGTCCACGGAAAGTTTGATTTTTCCGATACGGTGACTATTGTGTCGCCCGTAGTAAAAGTGCTTTCTATTCGTGCCGGCAAATCGGGACTGGAATACCGCCTCCCTGTTGTCATAGAAAATGGTAGTATCCAAGCCTATATTTCCGATGTGGTTTGCACAGGAGGAACAATGCTGAATGAACGAATGCAGGATTTTCTCATGGCTGTTGATGAATATTCTACAGCCTGCGAGAACAAGCAAACGGAACAGATAAAATCCGGATTTGCGGATTTATTGAAAAAATACATAGAAATCAATGATGACAATGCAGTAGGAGAATATATTCGGACTGCCTATCGTTCATCACTTTGATGCAATCAGATTGCTTTTAAGACTATAAACTAAATTTCCCACATAATAATATCCTCTCCAGATATTTCCTCCATATTTTTATAGAAGGGAATGTTGCATAAGAGAGACAGAAATGCGCCCTTGTGAAAGTCCATATTTCTGTATTGTTATGTTTTGAGGACGTTCCCGTATTTCCCATTCCCTTTTTCCCCCGGGAACGTCCTTTTCAACGACCTTCTGTTGTATATCTCATATAACTTACGCTGTATGGAAGAATCTAGTGGATCTGTACTATTGGTAACTTTTCATACAAAGATAGTGTTTTTTACAAATACTTTATATCTTTGCAAAACAATGGCATATGCCGGGATTTAACCATACCACTGAAAATATGAAAACAAAAACTTTATTAGGCTTCTTTCTTCTTTCTGTTATGGCTTTTTGTGTATCAGCCTGTCAAGATGATGCAGAGATTATCTTATTTAGTGGTTCCGAACTGGTTGACGAAACAGGAACTTGTACAAACACAGTTTCTTCTACAGTCTTGTATCTTAACGGATGGGAAGCGGAGAATATCGGGATAGCCAATGGAAAAGGTGGCTACTCTGCACAAAGCTCCGATGAAACAATTGTGACAGCAACAGTCATCGACAACCGATTATGGCTTAGTTCGCATGGTAAAAAAGGGAAAGTAACGGTTACCGTTACTGATAAGGATGGTAATTATGTCACCCTGCCTGTGACTGTTTCTTATGGCGTATTGACATTTATGTGCGTCGACCAACCTGAATTTCAGGTTTCCAGACCCAGTGAAGATATGTTGTCATTGGATTCGGAAAGCGAGTTGCAGGAAAAAGTAAATGTGGCAATGGCTCCTTATTCTTTTATAAATAAAGGAGATATCTGCATTTTGCGGCCGGATGATGTATATCATTTATCTGAAGAAGGAACAGGAGGGAAATTCATTTATAAGACAGAGGATGAGCAAATTCTTGTTGAAGGAACATACCAGATAGAGTGGGCTTCATTGGGTGGAAAACAGAAAAAGGCTTTTGTTTTTACATATATAGATAAAAATAATGTAGAGCAACAACACACGTTTTTTAATTTTAGTCCGTATTTAGGAACTCAAAGTTCTACAAGAGAAAGAGGACCGATTACTACGGCATGGTTGGAGGAGGTATCCGATTCACCTTATCTGGAAGGAGTTTTGCCGGCGGATAGAACAGTTGTATATTGGGTGGATACAGTGATTTCCAGTTTGTCTGCCGAGGCTGTGTGATTGGAAGTAACTGATTAAAAAAGGAAAAGCTCTTTATAAGGGACTGAATGTTTGGAAAGCCCTTGAAGCGAAAATCATTCTTATTGAGATATTAAAGTGCACCCCAAAAGTTTTAGATCTAACTTTTGGAGTGCACTTTATTCAAGGTCCTTTCGGATATTCAGGTGAGTATATTTTCAGCCACTTTCTGATTATTTACGTATATCTTATTGCAAAGCCCGGATACGTACTTCTGTGTCTGTCTCATTTTTCAATCCGTCTTTTACTTTATGGATATCTGTTTCTCCGTAATGATAAGGGTACAAAACACGTGGCTTGATGATTTTGGCTGCCCGTATCGCTTGTTCCGGTGTCATGGTATATGGTTGGTTAACCGGCAGAAAAGCGATATCAATATCTTTCACTCCGTTTAGTTCCGGAATATCCTCCGTATCTCCGGCAATATAAATACGAGTTCCTCCTAAAGTCAGAATATATCCGTTGTCACGTCCTTTGGGATGAAATTTATCCCTGCCGGGAGTCGTATTATAGGCGGGTACGGCTTCCAGTTTGATATCTTTGGCGAGTTGAAGCACATCACCGTTCTTCATCTCTTGTCCTCTATTCAGCTTTTTCCGGCAGTTAGGATTAGCTATAATTTTGGTCTGGTTTGTTTCGATAGCTGCTATTGCTTTAGTATCGAAATGGTCGCCATGTTCATGCGTAATCAGAATGAAATCCGCTTTCGGCTGTTGTGTATAGTCGGCATAATCGGAAACAGGATCAATGAATATTTTTTGTCCTGCATAGTCCAGTAATAAGCTGGCATGTTTGAAGAAAGTGATCTTCAAGCTTTTACCATTCTTGGTGGTAAACGAATCCATTTCAAAGTTTGACATCTTTGCTGTCTGATTAATTGGTTTATCAAACGAATGGGAATAAGAAAATCCGTAAGAAAAGCATAATACGAATGCTACTTA
>USSR01000744.1 GCA_900557355.1 uncultured Bacteroides sp. | reverse complement strand
CTTAGAGGCTTTTCTTTTAAACTGCATCAATGTTACCTAAAAATCAATCTTCTTTTTACCAAAAATAAAACTTCTAATTACCTATAAAAACAAACTTTCTCTTTTACCTTTATATACCTAATTACCTATTTTCTTAATCCAAATTTTAGCCTATGAAAAAACTATTAACTAATCTTTTTACCCTAACTAATCCTTTATTGAAAACTTAAAACTAAAATTATTTAAAAAAAAGTCAAAATCATGAGCAGTTTCCCAACTGCGATACAAAGGTAAGAAGATTTTCCGTGTGCGCAAACAGTTGCACGAAAAAGCATGTATTTTATAACATATTTTTAAGTTTATCCAGCTTTGTTTGCAATTGCGCATGCTTGACAAAGCATATATCAAGCAAATCGACTATCAACTCCTCCCCCCAGTAATAATAGCCATAAACTTCCAGTATTTACTTTTGAGACGCTACATCTGTCAGCGTTTCCATAAACACTACGAGGTCTTCCTCCTCTTCCGGAGTCAGACCCAAATTTCCCAACTCATCGCGATTGATCGTAGCAGGATATTCAGCAGATGGAAATTCATCACTGACATCACGCACATTATAGAAGTGAACAATCTCCCTGAGGGTTTTGAAATAACCGTTATGTCCATAGGGAGCCGTCAAAGCTATATTGCGCAAAGTGGGTACACGAAACTTGCCGTTCTCTTCTTCTTTACTTACAATAGCTCCCAAACCGAGGTCGATGCTATCCGAAGTCAAAAGGAAATAATCAGCAGGAACACGTAAATGGGGATTCTCCTGATTACGCGGTATGCCCAGATTATCATACGTATGATCGGTGAAGAGTACTCGTCCGGCACGCTCATCCTTATCCAGAACGTGACATTCGGCACACATTCCTTTATCCTTAAAAAGATTCATACCCCGAAGTTCGGAATCAGTAAAAGCATATTCTCCCTTTTCCCAGGCATCGTATTTAGAAGAAAAGGGATTCACTTCATCAGATTGCTGGTAAGCAGCAAGTGCGTCTGTGATGTGAGCATAAAGGGAATCCGCATTGGAGGTTTCACCATAAATACGGACCAATTCGGAATAATAAGGAGCACGGCGGATTTTCATAACAACAGCACAAGTATCAGGATTGCCCATCTCTACGGGATTAAGAAAAGGTTCGCCTGCCTGATTCTGCAAGGAAGGAGAACGACCGTCCCAAAAGAGTCCACCCACATAGGTTTCTTCATCTTCATCAAAGTAGAGAGGGGGAACGTACATAGAGTAACAGATGGTCATGGCATTACGTTGGGAATAGAGTCCGGAAACTGCACCTTCGGAAATGATACGGAAATCACGATCGGCAAATCCATTAGCAGCAGTGTGGCAAGTGGCACAAGATTGTCCGGCAGGTTCAGAAAGTTGGGCATCCTGAAAAATGAGTTTACCTAAGGCCTCCTTACGGGCACGCAATGAGAGAGCATTGCCAGTACAAGATAAGAATCCGTAAATAAGTCCGCTATAAAATAAAACGGAAAGTAGTGTTTGCAATTTCATATCAATAGTGTTTTTCGGTTGATTGACATTAACTAAACAAAAGTATAAAAAAAAGAGTTTCATCTATGATAAAACATAGATAAAACTCTTTTTCTATCGAAAAAACATTTAGTTATTTTTTCTTCTTATACCAATCCTTATTTGTAGTACCTTTTGATTTCACCCAATCAATAAAACCAGGATAAGTATCATATATCTTTACAGACTCCGTAGGAACTTCAAAATCAAGAGTTGGAAGATTTATAGCAAATGGCATGATATCTACTTCTTCTCCATAACGGGTGATATAATAGATACCTTCATTGATATTTGACATATCATCACTCGTATTAAAGAATGACTCATCAGCCTTATCCGTAGGTGCGTAATTTACCAAATGCACTTCCCTGCTTCTACCATTAACGAATATGAAAGGATTGTAGGGAGGTGTCACCTGACTCAAATCTACATCTGCCAATTCAGTGGTTACGGTAAACTTCTGATTTAAAACACTTTTCATATTATCAAACAGGATTACAGTAGGATGCGATTGATCCGTCTCTATTTTCCAACCGTCAGGACCCGAAACTTCGATACTTCTTACTCTATCGGGTGCAAGATTATGGAGTTGATATCCAAAACCGCAAATGTGTGTACCGCCACTATGGAGAGGGGTAAACTCGTCTACAATCTTATATATTTTACTATTTAGAACATTCCGGTAAAGAGTCGATTGATAAGTTACCATCACATCATTCATGTCATAGTCTCTTTGTGCCGGCCATTGGTCTTCGTAAGCTAAAGTTCCCTTATAAGTAGTGGTAACATTGCTGGGAGGATTCACCGGAGGCAATTCCGGGCCACCCGGATCAATGGCACTCGATTCTGCAATCTTCAGATAGAATGTTGCATCGCAATAATCAAAATCGACGTTGTCTTCAAAACCGATAGCTACAAGTTGATCTGTTTCCGAATCACGCAGTGCCACTACACGTTGTGAATTATCCGAGTTCATCGAACTGTATGAATAGCGGGTTCCACCATAGGAGCGTCTCACAATATCACCATTATTAAATCCGTTTCCTTCCAGACACCAACCAATCGAAACATTAGCAGGAAATTTATCTTCAAACTGCTGTTTTTCAGAATTCCAATATTTAAGTTTCACTTCATGTCCGCACAGTAATGCCCCTGCACGCTGACCATCGGATGTTTTAGAAATAGCGGAAGCATTAGGAAATGCTATCACTTTCTTAACATTATCCGGAGTCGGAATCGAACCTGTAGGATAAGAGAAATAGCCTACAGCATTATTCCAGCTGGCACTACTTGCAATGAAGACAAGACTCAACTCTGTCTCTTTAATAATTTTAATTTCGGACGTGATATTACCTTCGAACCATGCCGGATAAAAGTCCTTTATCGTCTTTCCAGCTTTCTTAGCGTAGATTTCTTTGATGCTATACAAGGTAGCAGCCGGCGGAATACTTAAATCAGCTTCCACATTATTAGGCATACCATACATGTCCCAATCCACTCCAGGCAGAATGCTCCAATCATCCAGGTACTTGTAGCCACCGGCCGTTGTACCTCTTGTCTTAGCTTGCAACGCAGCAATGTACGCTTTCTGATTATAGTTTATCTCACCATTAGAAATAGTCAACTTAACCGGTGAAATAGCACCTAAATAATCAGTGTAGAGCCATACTTCCGTAATATCTGAAGGGATTTCAACTGTACCTGAATATCGTCCTTTCTTGTCAGTAGGAGCCGAGTAAACGGGAGACAGTGATTCATCTTTTACCCATGAATCATTTTCTTCCTTCATAGGGGCTTGACTATAAAGGTCAAAAGTGATATAATAATCACTTGTAAACCCGTAGTCCACATTTACTTTTACCTGCTGCATCATGCTGAAGTCAAAAACTTCCGAAGGCTTGAGAGGGGTATTCTTACCGGTCTCCTCTCCTCCTCCCTGATACACATCTCTATGC
>USSR01000743.1 GCA_900557355.1 uncultured Bacteroides sp. | reverse complement strand
AGAGAATTGCTTTGCTTGCTACCTCAAATCGCATCCTTTTAAAGATATACGCACATATATTCCAATAATCCAGAATGTATATCTTATATTAGATTTACCTGATTCTTATCAGTACCTTTGCTATAGATAAATCAATTACTAATCTATTTATTTTTACACAAATATGCAAGTAACACCAAAAAAGAGCACCGTGATTTCTTATTTACCACAAGAGATTAGAGAAACTACATATACAGATATTATATACAGACCTGTAACAAGGGAAATGTTAGAACAACTATTCTCAAATTCAGCTAAGAAGGATAAGCATAGATTGGTTAAGAAGAGAAGAAGGTAAATTGAAACAATAAATCTTTTCAAATATTGCATAATTGTAATCATATTCCTACATTTGTTGGTGGAAGACTAAAGATAGATTATGGGATATTATGAACTACTATTGGATGAAAGATAATAAGAATATCAGTAGTTTGTTAAAATGGTATTATAGAGGTAATAGCATTTGCATCCCTTCATCAACAGGTTTATGCAGTTTAATATTTACCATATAAAATGATAAGCTCATGAATACGTTTTGGAAAATTACATTGGGATTTATGATTGGAGTTGTATGCACACTTGCAACTTTAATCGTTTTTGGAACAGGGTATAATGATAATGCAGAGCACAAGCCAACAGAGCACAAAAACAGAGTGCTCCAGTTTCAAAGTGATGAAGAAGCCCCAAGGCATAATATTCACTCATTTGAACTTTCTACAAAAAATGGAATAATAAAATTGCATACATATATGTCCAAAGATTCTGTTCAGATTCTTATGGGACGTCCTCAATCTACAGATATACAGGATATTGGTGGAATGGGTATTTATGAAACTTGGAAGTATAAAGGACGAAATCAGTATGTTGACGAATTTACTTTGAGATTTAAAGACGGGGAGTTGGAATCTGTACATCAATATAGAGAATAATCGCAAGAAGGAAAGATATTTTTTTTAAATCACAAAAGGCAGCAAGTGAATGTTACTTCAAATGCTGCCTTTTGATACTTTTAAATTATAATTGGATAAATTCTACATCGTCTACCTGAAGTTCCTGCTTACCAAATGTATAGTAACCAAATCCTGTATATTCTAATGGCATATAACGTACTTTCAGAATCTGTACACCATCAACAATGAATGTAAGAACCTGTCCATCGCTTATAAGTTCCCATTCTTGGTCAACCTTTTTTTTATCTTTCCATGTTACACCTTGTTGGATAGCTCCTACCACTATTCCATCCACTCTACGTTCAAATCGTACCATTTCATTATTGAAATTGAAACAATAGAAGTTTCCTCCGTCCCTATAATTAAAGACTAATCCAGTGGTACGGTCATTTGCTAATTTCTGAATATTGACGTGCGTTCTGATTTTGAAAGGTTTCTGTACATCAAGCGGAGCATAGCAATGAGTCTCAAAGAATGTATTTGCACCAACTTTAGTAGCTACACCGCTTAATGCAGTAAGAGCAACTCCTAATCCTTTATTTTCTCCTTTTGATACGATAGTCATTTTCCCCCCATCTATGACGGCTGTTCCATTATTACTTTCAAAAGCACATTCTGTCCATTCGAGAGAATTCGCATCAAACGTTTCTTTAAAATTTTGGGCATTTGTCTGAGCAAGCAAGAAAAATGCCATTCCAACTGTAAATACTAACTTTTTCATAAATTATAATATTAAATGATTAAAAAATTAAAGGCTACTAACTTTGCCTATACGTGTTTGTAACTCTTCAATCAAGGGCTCTAACTCTTTAGGAATGCGGTCTACTTCAGTAAACTCCCCATGTCTCGCAGCCATAGTTCCTGCAACTTCTGATGAAACTTTTATTTGAAAAGCGACACGCTTAGGTGTCGAAATATCCCTAATCGTTACTCTATTTCTTATCTGCTTTTCAGATAGACTAAATGTCTTGTATTGCCATGGAGTTTGTAAGTAACCACCATATATATCAGTAGCGGCAATTTCATCAAAGTAGTTCAAAAGTATTTGATGTAGTAATTTCCATGCAGGTGAAGCATTAACTTTATCACCATCCACACGATAATAAAGAGAATCCAAATCAATTGTAAAAAATTTATTTACAATACCGGATGCGGCAGAAGCACGATAAAATCCATCTTGCTGCAATGCGAAAGACAAACTACTCCGTTTATCCCCTCCATAAAATTTAGTCAAAATCGGTTTATATTCACTACATTCACATCGGATGATTATAACTTCATTTTTTTTCTTTGGACGTGTAAATTCTGCATATCCGTAACCTGTTAAAGCATTATTTATATATATGGCAGCATCCTTAGGTTCAACGGTGACCTTTACAATCTTAGGTATTTTCTCTGCGTGACACACGACCACAGACATTGATAGTACTGTTATTAAAAGTAAGATTCTTTTCATAATCATATTACTTACATTATCTAATTTGAGGTTTAACTTGTTGTCCAGAAGAATAACGATAATCCTTAGGAATATTCAATTCAAACAATTGATTTTTCTTTCCTTTGACATAATAATTCCTATTATATATTTCAACACCATTTTCCCTGCATGAAACTTTAATATAATCAGTTCCTTTGGGAACAATATAGTTAACCTGTCCTCGCCCAACATATTCTTCGTCAACATATATTTCTATATGTTGCTCATTACATAAGAGGCTTATTGGAATACTGGTAGCACATGAAATAAAAATAGTAATGGTTATAAATAGTCCAATAAATTTAAATGTTTTCATTTTGATAGATTATTTATCTTTCTATACCCTCAATAGAAAGGGTCAATTACAGAAATAAGTGTGAGGATATGCAATTATATTGCCCACTTGCCAATTGGCGGTAGTTTCAGGTTAGAACTGTCTATTTTGTATAATAAATGTATTATAGTCAGTGTTCCCTACTGACTGTTACATAATAAAAAAAGCGTGGGAACTGTTAATTTCTTATCTGTCTTAGAGGTATCGCCAAACACCCACGGAACAAATAAACAACAGTCCCACGCCACTATGAATATACAATCTAAAAAAGAGTATAAACACAAGGCGTGAGCGTTCTGTTGTATTACATTTGTTCCGCTTTTGAAAATTGGCGATTTTCTAAGACAAAGTAATATCATTAAACGCTCTATGTTAACTAATAAGTCCTTTCAGGCTTAACGCATTAAGTATCTGAAATTGTTGCAAAGTTACTAAAAACTGTTTAATTTGCAAGAACTATTGTTTATTAAAAGTTGAGAGCTGTCTCTACTCAATAATTCAAGGTTGGTATGAAACTTGCCAAATCCCCATATAAGTAGAAATTCTGAACTTTCATACCAACCCAATTATCAGAAGCTAAGACAGTCATAAGTATTTAATAATTCCTCTTGCCTCAATCCCAAGTATCTTTTAGTAATTGATACACTGGAATGATTGAATAACTCCATGAGCTTAACAAGTGCAAGCTCCGAATTATCACTGTTCATATTATAAACC
>USSR01000742.1 GCA_900557355.1 uncultured Bacteroides sp. | reverse complement strand
GGCTGTTTTGAATTTATCATTTGACCCTGTTAAGCATAATTTGTATCATTGTTAGGTATATCATTGTTTGTGAAGTTTCTGGAAGTACTTCGTAGTCTTTACTTAGCCTTCTAAAACTTTCAAACCAAGAGAAAGTTCTTTCCACAATCCATCTTTTTGGGAGTACTGTGAACTTTTTGGCAGCATCAGGTCTGAGTACAATTTCTAATACCCATCCAAATATTTTTTTCACATTCTCAATCAATTCTCCCCTGTATCCTCCATCAGCCACAATTTTTCTGAGTCGAGGAAATCGCCCCTTGAGATTACTGATTACCTCAACGGCTCCTTTACTATCATGTATGTTTGCAGCGTGAATAACTACAACCAAAATTAAACCAAGCGTATCAGTGATAATATGTTGTTTACGACCTTTTGTCTTTTTACCTCCATCAATACCACGTGACTCACCGCCATTACGGGAAGTCTTTACGCTTCGACTATCAATCAGTCCCAAACTAGGGCTTTTATCCTTTCCACTCTGCTGTCGAACCATATCTCGCAGTGTTTCATGCACTTCCTCTATAAAACCATTATTTCTCCATTTACGATAATAATAGTAAACTGTATTCCAAGGAGCGAAGTCAAAAGGAAGCATACGCCATTGACATCCGGTTTTTACCAAATAAAAAATACCATTAAAAATAGAACGAAGAGAATGTTTTCGCTTGCGGTCTTTGTCATCTAAAAGATTTTCGATAACTTGCCACTGTTTATCAGTTAGGTCAGTACAATATCCCATTTTATTACTCTTTAAATATGATTTGGTCGTTATATTTAAAGATAAGAAATAGATAGGAGACTGCCAACTGATAGACTTTTAAATTAAATCAAAACAGTTTCTTAACCTTTCGCATCCGGTCATCATTATCACCATTGAAGCCCTTTATCCAAGACAAAAAGAAAATGTATGAATAATAAAGTGCCTCCCAAAAGTATATTGTCTAACTTTGGGGAGGCACTTCACCGCTTCTTCGATATTTTACAGAAAATCAGTTATATTCTCATTAGTGTCCACTAAAAATTAGAGGACGAGTTAAAAATTATAATTACTAAATAAATTTGGTCCATCAAGACCGCTTTGTTCTTTGACATCATTGAATTTAGTTTTGCTGAAGAGATCCCTTAATGGAGTCTTATCCGTAAGAGAAATGCCAAGAATTTGTAGGACTTCGTATGTTGATCTGTCCATTTTCATATCATGTTGCATGATAGCCACAAGACAGTAGGCAATGATTGCTGAGTAGACTTGTATCTTTACTGCGTTCTCGGAGGTACCCCAAAATTTCTTTATTTTAAGGTGTTGCTTGAGCCATTTAAAGAACAGTTCTACCTGCCAACGATTCTTGTAAAGTTCCGCGACCTGTAGGGCTGGAATATGTTTTGCATTTGTCAGATAAATGAACTCTCGTTCGTCTTCTTCATCCCAAAACCTCTGTAAACCTCACCAAACGAATCGTTTCAGGATATGATTTTGGGGTATAGAAACCGGTTAGTTCAATCTCACAGTCGGACAGTATATTCTTGGGGAAACGTCGTTTCCATTTGAGTACTCTTGCCTTTATGTTTGTCTTAGCCCGTACAACAAAGAACGAATCCATCATATGTATCTTATAGAGACGATGATAATCGTTATATGCACGGTCGAAAACATAGAAAGAGCCAGACTCATAAGGTATTACATCCATTGCCCTGACATCGTTTATCTTTGCTTCGGTTATATGGATAAAGGCAGGTACTTGAGTTTCTACATCATACAAAGTGTGGACTTTGATACCTCCCTTATATGTACGAAAGTTAGCCCAAGGGAACAGTTTCAGGCACAAGTCAATTGTGGTAGAATCGAAGGCATATACATTTCCGTTTAGTTTGAATATGTCATTTACTCTTTTCTTTCTGGCCTCGCTTATCATATAGAATGCGAAGTCCTCAAAGATACGGTAGTCCCGGTTCTCGTTTGCTTTTGCAAGGTTACTCCGAGTGAAATGTTTCCCAACTCCAAGATGGTAGCATTTCTCTTGATGTGCATTCAGCGCAACAATCAAATCACGAAGACTTTCACGGTTGCACAATTGTCCAAACATCAAAGTAAGAAGTTGATTCCAGCAAGTAAAATGCTTAACATACCTATTGCCATCATACTTCTTTACGATACGGAGAAACTTGTAGTTATCTAAAAACTCAACCATTTGGGCGAAAACGTATTTGTCTTTATTCATATACAGCCTAAGTTAAGGCTGCAAAGTTATGATTTCAAATCGTTGCGCAAGAAAATCTCTTGTAACAAACTGTAATTCAATTATTTCAAAGATCTATTTGCGATTTTTAGTGGACAGTAATGTTATATTCTATATTATTACTCGTTCAAATCCTTTTCTGAAAGTCCTGTATATCTAAAGATCGTATCCATCGACATACCATCCGAAATCATTTGCCGGGCAATTTTAATTTGCTCTTCCCGTTTGCCCTCTTCAACCCCTTCCACACGTCCTTCCGCACGTCCTTCCGCACGTTCGGTGAATATGTTATCACGAAGAATGACGATGTTATCCAAATGTCGATAATACGCATCCAGTTCCGCCTTATTCATCCGATCCAGTTTTAAGCGGGAACGAGCCTCATCCAAGCCGGGAGCAGTAGCAGAATCCGGTATGTCTCCCGTATTCAAATAATAAATCCACTCCTCAAGCGGACTTTTAGCTATCTGATTAAAATCATTCACTTTCAATATATAATATTCCGGATAAAGCTGGCTTACAGCATCCACTTTAAAAGTCTGTTTCTGAAATGGAGTTAATTCCAAAATATCATTCTGATGTATGCCACGAAATTCCGTCTTGCCGTGATAGACTATATCTTTACCATTTCCCAAAGAAAAATACACTATATTCACGCTATATATTTTGCGGACTTTATCATACCCTTCTCCTCTATTGATATATTCTGTTACCAACTTTGAAGTTCCAAATAACATTCGCTGAAAGTAAGCATATTCATTATTATTCTGAACTTCAATGAGAATCAACTCACCTTTCGAGTTTTCAGCAAGCATATCCACACGATTGTATTTGTCGAATTCGTCTTCTTGATTGCCCTCACTCTCCAATAGCTTCTGAATGACAATCTTTTCGCTCAACAGAGTAGTCAAAAAACCTTCCAATACAGAAAAATTAGCCTTATTACGTAATAAGCGCTTCATTGCCCAGTCAAAACGGATATAGTTACTAGTCATAGAGTCCTCTCCTTTCTTCTTATTTTCTTTCATGAGAACAAAAGTACATAGAATATTGTTGATATAACCTATTTCTGAAACACTTTTTTCAAATATTCAATATTCGTACCATAGTTTTTTTTCACGTTACGCACGTCGTCTTTGTCGCGCGAACGTTCTACCACTAGCCATCCACTCCATTTCATCTTATCCAGTGTCTTTTTTACCATCTTCATATCCAATCGTTCATTATAAGGTAAAGTCACTTCA
>USSR01000741.1 GCA_900557355.1 uncultured Bacteroides sp. | reverse complement strand
GCATTTATACAAATATGCCCCCTCAAACTTTTAATTTGAAACTTGAATACCGTATATTTGCAGCGATTAAAAGAATGAATAAATATAATAGAAATAAGATATGTATTCTGCAAATAATTTAGCAAAACGTCGTACCTTTGCATCGTGATAAAACAAAAAGAAAGATTAATCCACCAACAGAGTACAAAATGACAAGAGTTATAAAATTCACTAAGATGCACGGAGCAGGCAACGATTACATTTATGTAAACACCCTGAAATATCCCATCGAAAGCCCTGAAAAACTTTCGGTTGAATGGAGCGCCCCGCATACAGGAATTGGAAGCGACGGCCTGGTACTCATCGGCAGTTCGAACAAGGCAGATTTCAGTATGCGCATCTTCAATGCGGATGGTTCCGAAGCCAAAATGTGCGGCAACGCCAGTCGTTGCATCGGCAAATACTTATATGAATACGGCCTGACTTCCCAAACAGCCGTTACTCTCGACACCCTGTCGGGCATCAAAATACTGAAGCTCCATGTAGAAGACGGAAAAGTGAACACCGTAACCGTAGATATGGGACGTCCAGCCGATATGAAAGAACAACCCATTGAAGCCAACGGACAGAAATTCACCGGAACCACCGTATCAATGGGAAATCCTCACCTGGTAATCTTTGTAGAAGATATTAAAGATATCAACCTCGAAAGCATCGGTCCGAAACTGGAAAATCATCCGTTGTTTCCCGACCGCATCAATGTAGAGTTTGCCCAGGTGCTGGAGCATGGGAAAATCAGGATGAGAGTTTGGGAAAGAGGTTCGGGCATCACCCAAGCTTGCGGAACCGGAGCCTGTGCCACCGCAGTAGCTGCCGCACTGACCGGAAAATCCGGAAGAAAAACAGACATCATCATGGATGGAGGCTCACTTACCATCGAATGGGACGAAAAAACGGATCATGTATGGATGACGGGAGGAGCAGTCCGGGTATTCGACGGGGAAGTAATTATAAATGATGAATTATGAATAGCCCCCCAACAGCGCAACCCATTCATAACTCATAATTTATAATTCATAATTAAATAACGCACTTAAAACAACAAGAAAGTATGGCATTAGTAAACGAACATTTTTTGAAACTACCGGGAAGTTACTTATTTTCAGACATAGCTAAAAAGGTGAATACTTTCAGGATAACGCACCCTAAACAAGAGGTCATCCGCCTGGGTATCGGAGACGTTACCCGGCCACTGCCACCGGCTTGCATCGAGGCGATGCACAGGGCAGTGGATGAGATGACAAATGCCAGTACCTTCCACGGATACGGTCCCGAGCAGGGATATGACTTTTTGATTGAAGCGATCATCAAACATGATTATGCTCCGAGAGGCATTCATTTTAGCCCTACGGAAGTATTCGTAAACGATGGAGCCAAAAGCGATACGGGCAACATAGGCGATATCCTCCGCCACGATAACAGCGTGGGAGTGACAGACCCCATCTACCCGGTATATATAGACAGCAACGTAATGTGTGGCCGTGCCGGAGTATTGGAAGAAGACGGCAAATGGAGCAACGTGACCTACATGCCCTGTACCGCCGAAAACAACTTTGTTCCCGAGATACCGGACAAGCGGATTGACATCGTCTACCTCTGCTACCCGAACAATCCGACGGGAACAACGCTGACCAAGTCGCAACTGAAAAAATGGGTGGACTACGCACTCGCCAACGACACTCTGATTCTGTTCGATGCCGCTTATGAGGCATTTATACAGGAAGAAGACGTTCCCCACTCCATTTACGAAATAAAAGGTGCCAAGAAATGTGCCATAGAGTTCCGCAGCTTCTCGAAGACAGCCGGATTCACCGGAGTCCGTTGCGGATACACCGTAGTTCCGAAAGAGCTGACAGCCGCCACCCTGACCGGTGAACGCATTCCACTGAACCGTCTCTGGAACCGCCGTCAATGCACCAAATTTAATGGTACCAGTTACATCACCCAACGGGCTGCCGAAGCCATCTACACCCCGGCAGGCAAGCAGCAGATAAAGGAAAACATCGACTACTATATGAACAACGCACGAACCATGAAAGAGGGTCTGGAAGCAGCCGGACTGAAAGTGTACGGCGGCGTGAATGCTCCCTACATCTGGCTGAAAGCACCGAATGGCATCGGTTCCTGGCGTTTCTTCGAACAGATGTTATACGAAGCCAATGTAGTAGGAACCCCCGGTGTAGGTTTCGGCCCCAGCGGAGAAGGCTACATCCGCCTGACCGCTTTCGGGAATCACGAGGATTGTGTGGAAGCCATGAGGCGAATCAGAAAATGGCTGGCATGAAAATGAAAAAGATAACAACTAAAATAAAACTATAGTTTCACCGGACTGATCATCCGCAATTTGTCTAAACTTAAAAGGTAAAATAGGTATGAAAATGAAAAGCGTAAAATTCCGAATGATAGCCATCGCGCTATTATCAGCAACAATGCCTTTCACGGCAAAGGCACAGGATAAAGTGGAAGCCTCAGTCGGTGCAGATTTTGTAAGCAACTACATCTGGCGTGGAACAGACTGCGGTGGTGTAAGTATCCAACCCAGCATGGGAGTCAGCTACAAAGGTTTATCACTGGCTGCCTGGGGTTCGGTAGGCATCGACAAGGAAGATGCTAGGGAAATCGACCTCACACTGGGTTACAATACAGGCGGTTTCAACGTATCCGTTACAGATTACTGGTTCTCCTATCACAAAGAGGATGGCGGATATACGGGAGATTACTTCAAGTATGGCGCACATAGCACGATACACATCTTCGAAGCCACTCTGGGATATGATTTTGGTCCGCTGGCACTGAGTTGGAACACTTACTTTGCCGGAGATGATTATACGAAGGAGAACGGTGACAGAGCTTATTCCACGTATGTAGGCATCAGCGCACCTTTTAAACTCGGTGGCCTGGACTGGTCGGCAGAAGTCGGTCTTACCCCATGGGAAGGTGCGTATGCCAACAAGTTTAACGTAACCAACCTCACACTGAAAGCAGAAAAAGAAATCAAATTCACAAATTCTTTTTCGCTGCCCACCTTTGCACAAGTGACGTTCAATCCACACACGCAGGGTGCATACTTCGTATTCGGAGTCAGTTTTTGAGAGAGGATTAAGAATAGGGAACGAGGAGACAAGGATAAAAAACGGGCACACCGAAAGACACTTGTCAACTCGTAAACTGAAAAAGTTAAATCGTAAATTAATTAAGGTATGAAAAAGATTGAAGCAATTATCCGCAAGACAAAATTCGAGGATGTAAAGGACGCATTGCTCGAAGCGGACATCGAATGGTTCTCCTACTACGACGTCCGGGGGATAGGAAAATCCCGTCAGGCACGCATCTACCGCGGTGTAATGTACGACACCAGTTCCATCGAGCGTATCCTGATCTCTATCGTGGTACGCGACAAGAATGCCGAAAAGACCGTGCAGGCCATCATCAAGTCCGCACAAACCGGAGAAATCGGCGACGGACGTATCTTCATCATCCCCAT
>USSR01000740.1 GCA_900557355.1 uncultured Bacteroides sp. | reverse complement strand
AGCAACAAAAAGCAATGGAACAACAGCAAAAAGAGATTGAAGAATTGAAATCAAAGATTGTCCAAGAAAAATAAAATGCTATGATGAAAAAGTATATTATTTTCATACTTCTATTATTTAATAGCTTGAGTTCCTTCTCTGTAGGGAATTCTCTTACAGGGCCTACAACTGTTGACCCGGGAACGTACTACTCCTATAGAACTAATTTGGATGGGTGGGATATCAATACGGTAGTTCGGTGGAAAATTACCAATGGTCGTTTTAATAATGTGAATGGTCCAACTGAATTGAGGCAAACAATTGGTGCACTTCTTGCGACTGTTGTATGGGACGATACTACTAGCAAAGGAACTATAACCGTAGATATCAATGGTCCCGTTTTACTTCGCATCGAAGTAAATATAAACAGTGTCAAGAATATGTATATTACAGATTTCAGATACAATGGAAACAAAGCTACCAACGATATTATAACACTTCCGCTTGGACAAACAGGTACATTGGAATGTACAGTTCCGGAAATGGAGTACCCATTAAGCAAAAATAAAATCACAGAATTCAAGTGGGAAACTCCAAAGTCCTGGGGTGGGAAAACATTCTATAGTGGACGAACTATTAAAGTTAATTATAATGCTACATCCGGTAATGGTGAGACCATAAAAGTTACTCCTCTTGGTTTTAGAAGTGTTTTAGGTAATACTAAGACAATAACAATTAAACGGGCGACACCGGCATTTGACGGCAATATTAAGAATGTAACCATCACGTCTAATAAAACATATAAGCATTCTAACTTGTATGCTGAAAATGTAACTATAAGGAGTGGTGCAAATGTCATTATGAATGGATACAATTCCGTGCGGATAGTACCAGGCTTTACTGCAGAGTTGGGTAGTATTGTCAGGATATATAATGGCACTGCTGCAAATTCGATGACCAGAGGAATTATGGATGAAAATGATAATATAGGCGGTAGAATGACAGAAGACAAGAAAAATGCCAGAATGGAACAAAATAGTCCTAATCCGGCTAAAGGAAGTGTTGTCATAAATTGTTATGTCCCTTCAGAGACGGTCAATGCCTATGTTCAAATATACAACACTATGGGAGGAATGGTTCTAAAGTTGCCAATAGGAACAAAAGGACAAAATGAGATACACGTAGATACTTATAAATTGCCTAATGGAATTTATATTTATTCATTGGTTATAGATGGTCGTTTGATTGATACAAAAAGAATGGTCATAGCTAATTAACAAAAATGCAAAGTTAAAACTAATAGGTTTGTATATGTATATCAGTGATGTTTATAAGTCTTCTCTGCGTTTGTTGATTTTTGAATCAGCAAGCCAACTACTGATTCGCATTATTTATTAATTTTGGCTTTTAATGACGAATTACACCTTTAAAAACATACTCACATGAAAAAGCTATTTTGCATCTTACTATGCTATTGTTCCTTGTGCCAGGCACAAGAATATGCCGATTACAAATTATCTGACTACAAGTTACCGGATATCAAGAGAAGTTCTTTGGACTTTAAACTTAATTCCGATGGGTCTTTTGCTACGCACGAGACGAGTGACAATACTGTCTATGATATAAAAGGGGCGATTGATGCTACTTTTAATCGGTATTGTACTACTCGCAAATTTATAGGTGATCAGTCTGCAAGAATATACTTTGCTGGTTTTAAAAACAATTCAACTCGTGATGAGAATGGCGAGAATTATAAACAAAGTAATTTGAGTACAGAGATTTCTTATATGAATGATAGTCGTTTTTATATCAGGCCGAATACTTGGTTCTGGTTTGTAGGAGGAGACGTTTCATTCACATACTATCAGAATAAAGTAAAGGAGACTGAAAAGGACTTGGGAATTTTGATAAGACCTAAGTTGGGTTTAGGCTGGGGAAGAATAGAGAGGGTGCAAGATGCCCGTCAAGCAGTTTATTTATTGGATAAATTCTCGGATTACGGACTAATGAAAAAGCATCTTTCCAATGAAGAAGTAAATCGATTTGCTCAATTGATATCTACAGTTAAAAACAAACGTTTTTTAGATAGTCGGTTACACTTAATAGATGAAATAACAACAGTGGATTCTTTCTTGGTAGCGAATGATTATATTCGTAAGGAAGGTGCGAAGTATTTTACAACATTGTATGACTATTGGCTATACGGCGATTTGCACCAACGAAAATCAGGGTTTGAAGTGGGATTAGAGGGAATGCCTGAATATAATTATTATACGTGCAGTAATTTTAATCAAAAGAATCATGAGCCAGGGATTACCGTCTCTCTCTCAGCTGAGTACGAAAAACCAATAAACCTGCGTTGGCAACATTCGGCTTCTTTAAACTTCATGTTTTTATATACGCATAATACTTTTGAGGCTGACTATGCTGACAAGACAGTTTATGAGCAGAGCCTGGAGCATTTACAAACTACATATACTCTTGGCTATTACCCCAATTCCAGAACTTATGCCAGTTTGGGAGTCTATAATATATGTCGTTTTGCTAACAATCATAAGTTGTTGAAACATTTTTTCGACTCCGGCTTTAGGGGTAAAGCTTACTATTACTTTTCTCCTCAGTTTCGTTTAGAAGCTTCGGCGGAAATCGGTTATCAAGTGACGAATAAAGAAGCTGGCCCTGACCGGTGGGAAGGAACTTATATGTTAACTCTGAATTATTCGTTTTTTTAGAATAAAAGGATCGAATATAATGATTGATTGAAAAATGTGGTAAGAATAAGCAGGAACTTTGAATTATACAATAAAAGCCAACTGAGCTCTAAGGGATTAGTTGGCTTTTTATATTTGTTTGGTATGGCATTTTTTAGAAGAATATATTTCGAATTAGCTAATTCGCTCTTTTTACCCGCATATTGTTTATAATTTGTTGAAAAGAAAAATGCCCTGAAACTGGCTTATATCCGAGATTTCCCTTACTTTTGCAGCATGATTGAATTGGCACAACATATAGAAGCTTTGTTATTGGAAAATGACTGCGTCATTGTTCCGGGGTTAGGAGGATTTGTAGCTCATTACGCTCCGGCTACGAGAGTGGAAGAAGAAAACATTTTTCTGCCCCCTACCCGCATAATCGGTTTCAATCCGCAACTGAAGATGAATGATGGCTTGCTGGTTCAATCTTATATGTCAGTGTATGGCACCAACTTCTCGGATGCTACCAAGATAGTGGAGCGTGAGGTTGATGAACTGATTGCCGCTTTGCATGAAGAAGGTAAAGTGGACCTGCCAAATGTCGGCGAAGTGCGTTATACAATCTATGATACATTTGACTTCGCACCATACGATAATAAGATTACAACTCCTTATTTATACGGGCTGGACGCATTTGAGATGCAGGAATTATCCGCTTTGGAAAAACCGCAGGCAGAGAAAGATACTTTCTCTTTAGTTCCTGCCACCACCCCAAAGGAGAAACGTACCTTTGCAGTCCGATTCAATCGGGCGTATCTGACCAATGCGGCTGCGGTAGCGGCTGTCATTTTTCTCGC
>USSR01000739.1 GCA_900557355.1 uncultured Bacteroides sp. | reverse complement strand
TTAATCCTTTTCAGATAGGTATCTTTACCGGTGCTTCTACGGGTGACTCCTGCGACGGCATACTTTCACGCGCCAAAGCTATCCGCTACCGTGCTCCTTACACAACCAATTCTGATTTCCGTAAAGCTGTGAACAACGGAGAAATCGCTTATAACGACATCCACTTGTCACAGATGGCACAGGAAGTCCGTTACGGTTTCATGGGCAAAGTAAACATTGCCATCATCGAAGCTTGTGAAGTGACTCCCGATGGTAAAATCTACCTGACTGCAGCCGGTGGTATCGCTCCTACAGTTTGTCGCCTTGCCGACCAGATCATCGTGGAACTGAATGCTGCTCACAGCAAGAATGCTATGGGTCTGCACGATGTATACGAACCGCTTGATCCGCCTTACCGTCGTGAAATTCCTATCTACAAACCGAGCGACCGCATCGGTCAGCCGTATATTCAAGTAGACCCGAAAAAGATTGTAGGTATAGTAGAAACCAACTGGCCGGATGAAGCACGTAGCTTTGCCGATGCCGATCCATTGACTGACAAGATTGGCCAGAATGTAGCCGACTTCCTGGCTGCGGACATGAAGCGTGGTATTATCCCGTCAACATTCTTACCGCTGCAATCCGGTGTAGGTAACATTGCCAACGCCGTACTTGGTGCACTGGGACGTGATAAAACGATTCCGGCATTTGAAATGTACACAGAAGTGATTCAGAACTCCGTAATCGGACTGATTCGCGACGGTCGTGTGAAATTCGGTAGCGCTTGCTCACTGACTGTAACCAACGACTGCCTGCAAGGCATTTATGACGATATGGATTTCTTCCGTGATAAACTGGTACTCCGTCCTTCGGAAATCTCTAACAGTCCCGAAGTCGTTCGCCGTTTAGGAGTTATTTCCATCAACACAGCTATCGAAGCTGACCTCTACGGAAATGTAAACTCTACGCATATCGGCGGTACGAAGATGATGAATGGTATCGGTGGAAGCGGTGACTTCACGCGTAATGCTTATATCTCCATCTTTACTTGTCCGTCCGTTGCCAAAGAAGGCAAAATCAGTGCTATTGTTCCGATGGTATCTCACCACGACCACACAGAACACGACGTCAACATCATCATTACCGAACAAGGCGTTGCTGACTTGCGTGGCAAGAGTCCGAAAGAACGTGCACAGGCAATCATTGAAAATTGTGTTCACCCGGATTACAAGAATATCCTCTGGGATTACCTGAAACTAACCGATGGTAAGTCTCAGACTCCGCAAGCTACCCGTGCTGCACTGGCTATGCATGCAGAACTTGCCAAAAGCGGAAATATGCAAAACGTAGACTGGGCACAGTACAAGTAAATACTTTAAAAACGGGGCTTGCCACCATACAGATAGCAAGCCCCGTTTATATTTTCTACAAAAGTCATTATACGGCAATCCAACTGCCCAATATTTTTCCTGCATTATAAATAATACAAAAACAGAAAGCAACAATACCTATATAGACCAACCAACGAGTAAATTCATTTCCCATAAGCTTTTGCCAAACACTCTTCAACACATCAATTATTCCTTTCATTTTAATTGTTTTTCTTACATGAATAATCTACTTTATCTTCCTCTAATCACTTCATCACACACGGCATCCTGAAAAGCACGCGCCTTAGCTCCTGAAAGTACATTTTGGTTCATGATGGCAAAAGCAATCTCATGTCCGTTTGTTGTCCGCAGATAACCTGCCAGACAATTAATTGCCGTAAAGGAGCCTGTTTTGGCATGTACGTTTTTATGAGAAGGAGTTCCGCGTTGCATCCGATACTTCAATGTTCCATCTACACCACCGATAGGTAAAGCTTTATATAGTTTCTGAAAAATGTCCGTACGGGAATAGGCAAATTTAAGAAAAGCAATCAACAAATTGGGAGAGATATAGTTATAATTGGAAAGTCCACAGCCATCAGCCAGTTTATAGTAATCCGGATCTTCTCCCAAAGCTTTTATCTGTTTACGGATAACAGAAAGCCCGTCTTCATCGGAAATATGCTTTTTACCAGTGGCCTGCGCGCCCAGACGACAAAGCAAAGCCTCAGCATTCAGGTTATCGCTTTCTTTCATAATCTGGTTGATTACATCCTGAATGGCAGTTTCAAACAAAGCTATTTGAACCGAAAGACTATCCTTCTGCAATTCGTTGAAAGCATAATTTACAGGACATTGAATACCTTTCGCCTGCAGACGTTCGAGGAAAGTATGCATAAAGAAATCCCGTGAAGAATAAATATTCACCATACCGGTACGCTTGCCTTCTACATTCCCTTTTACAACTATGTTGTTACCATTCTGTAGCCAATCCCGGGAAACCCCGAAACGCCCGGCAGCAGGAGTACGGGATTTGGTTTCATTCGTTACGGTATAATAAGAAGAGGCAGGAACACAATCGAGACTTGCCAAATGACCCCGTTCACCGGGAGAAGCCGTAACAGTGACCAGACCTTTATTCAGCATCAATGGCGAGAGATAAGGTTGATAGGAGGCAGGCGTATCATCCCAAGCCCAACCGCTTCCCCAATAAATGGAGTCTTTCATAGAAACATCTCCATATACATGGCCCGATATCACCGAGAATGGGAAACGACTTACCGCATTTACCAATGAATCCAGAGCTTCATCATCAAATTCAGGGTCATATCCACCCACAACATACAAATCACCTTTCAGCGTATCTTGTTCAATCACGCCCTGATACCATACTTCTGTTTTAAAAGGATCATCCGCATCCGGATGGGAAAGGGCGGTAATAGTAGTCAGCAGTTTCATAGTAGAAGCCGGACGAGAGAGCTTATCCGCCTGATAAGTGTATAAAGACTTCCCGTCAGTCAGGTCGTATATGGATATGCCAACGTTGGAGCCGACAGGAAGTTGATATTTAATCAAGGTATCCAGACGGGAAGAGAGGCCCTTAGCAACCGTATTTTGTCCCCATACGGTCACAGGGATAAACAAGAGGGAAAGAACAAGAGACAACAGATATTTTTTCATGTTTATCGGGTTACAACGCTTCTTTAAAAATCTCTGAAACCGTGGGATGCGGGAATACTATTTTCTTCCAGGCTTCGGTAGTCAGTTTCAGTTCGATAGCCATACCTGCCAGAGTGATAATTTCAGAAGCCGGATTACCCAGTATGTGTGCTCCCACTATGGTCTCATCATCTGCTATCAGAAGTTTACAAACTCCATTCACTCCTTCGTTCTCAGCAACAAAACGACCGGAATAAGCCATCGGGAGTTTTACAACACGATAATTAATACCTTTCATTTGCAGACTTTCTTCCGTCTGCCCTACTCCTGCAATCTCCGGATTGGTATATACTACACCAGGAATAGCCCAATAGCTCATGACATCTTTCTTGCCAAGTATTGTATGCACAGCTACTTCCGCCTCACGAACGGCTGTATGTGCCAGTAAAGAATAACCAGTCAGGTCACCACATACATATACTCCCGGAGCAGAGGCTTGCATCTGTTCGTTTGTACAGATATTCCCTCT
>USSR01000738.1 GCA_900557355.1 uncultured Bacteroides sp. | reverse complement strand
CTTCTACGGAAGCTCTGGGACAATCTGTCTCTGCTTCCGAAGATAATCTCAATGGGACGGCACCATACATTCTTACCAGATGGAAATAAGCGAATGCCCGTAGAAAAAGCGTTTCACCATACAACTGCCTGACAGCGGATTCTGTCTGATAAGAATCTGTAGATTCCAGAGCTTCTTTAGCTTTGTTTGCCCGACTGATCATTCTATAAAAGACACTCCACAAATCATTGTTTGTATTATAGGCATAGTGTCCGGTGATATCGCCGCTACCTGCAGAACTGAGTACCCAAGCTGGAGCCCCACAATGATCGTTGTCGTAGTCCATCCAGGCCATATACGTCTGTTCCATACACCAGTTATCCCAAAAAGTTGCATAGATACCGGTTACTAGTTGTTCTGCTCCTTCTTCAGTCTGACCTAATTTCTCTGATGTGATAGAATAAGGGGTTTCTTCCAATGAACAGCTTGTTGCAAATGCTGCCATCGAGCATATCATTATCAATAGTATTTTCTTCATGATTCGTTTTTATTAATTAAAAAATAACATTAAGTCCCAAAGTAAAGCTTCTCTGCTGGGGATAGGCTCCAGAATCAATACCCCTTAAAGAAGGCGTGGAGCCAAAAGAATTAACCTCAGGGTCATATCCGCGGTATTTGGTGAAGGTCAACAAGTTATTGGCAACCACGTTGAACCGTACGCTATTTATGAACTGAAATGGTTTTCTAATTGTATATCCTATGGATAGAGTGCGTAATTTTAAATAAGAGCCGTCTTCTAGATATAATCTGGAAAAACGAATGTCACGTCCTGAATAATTGAATATCTTAGGGGCAATTCCGCTATTGGGATTTATGCTCCATGATTGTTCATATACGTAGTATGGAACGTTCTGGGTCTGTCCCAGGTTATAAAAACGTAATGAGTTCATATTGAATACGTCATTTCCTTCCACACCCTGAAAAAGAATGCTGAAATCGAAATTCTTCCAGGTCAGGTCCATATTGAATCCATAAAAATACTTGGGATTTGCATCTCCAATCCATGTTTGATCCTGGTCTGTGATAAAACCGTCTTCATCAAGATCTTTATATTTAAGTTCACCGATCCAGTCTCTACGAATTATTTCTTCTGTAGCCGCATCAGAACCGTTCACTGTGTAATCTGGATATTGGGTTTGGAATTGCTTACTATTAATGACTTCCTCGCGTGAGTTCCAGATACCGTCTGTGACAAAACCATAAAATGAACCGATAGAATGACCATCAGCAATAGCATACGGGCGCAAGCTGTTATAGATAGAGTTGGGGAACATCGGGTCTTTGCCAAAATCGCAAATCTCATTCTTGTTAAATGATATGTTGCCACCGAATGACAATGAAAAGTCTTTGTTTTGAATTGCTCTTACATTTAAGCTGGCTTCAAGTCCGCGATTGATAACAGAACCGCTATTGGAAAGTATCTGTAAGATGCCGGTGCTTGGGGGAACTTGCTTGTATTGCAACAGATCCGTGGTCTTTTTATAATAATAATCTACTTCCAATGATATTTGCTTTAATATATCCAATTCAATGCCTGCATCATGCTGCCAAGTCGTTTCCCATGTTAAATCCTTATTTCCTGGATTATATACATTCGTTGCGTATCCGTTTTCAACCGATGTACCGAATGGATAATTGGCGGCAGCCATAATGGCAAAGGTTTGGTAAGAGCTGATGGCCTGGTTGCCGGAAGCTCCATAGCTATAGCGAAGTTTTATATTATCAAAGATATGAGATACGCCTTTCATGAATTTTTCTTCTGACAGCCGATATGAGAAACCGACAGAGGGGAAAAAGGCTGCGCGCTTGCCTTTGGCGAATTTACTGGAGACGTCATCACGTGCGGTAAAAGTCAGATAATATTTGCCTGCATAATTATAGGCAAGCCGTCCGATCAATGAAAACAAACGTGAGTCCCCCTTGCCAGAGGTGGCTGATAACATCTCACTTGCATCTTGAAGCAGCCAGCCATTGGTAGCATCCGTACCGAAGCCTTGTACTGTAACTACTTTGTTATAGTTGCTGGACGCTTCCCAGGAGGTTCCTGCGGTTGCGCTTACATTATGTTTACCCCAAGTTTGGTTGAACATTAACAAATTGTCGAACACCAATGATGACCGCCAATTATCTCCACCGTATGATTTTCCGTTCACATATTTACCTTCGGCCATAGTTCTCGGCCAGTATTTATTGGCATCATTATGAGTATAGTTATATCCAAGAACTGTTCTGAAAATCAAGCCTTTTGTTAGCGTTATATTTAAATAGTTGGAAGTCCTGAAAGATATGTTTCGATTCTCGTTCAACGCATCAGCGTATCGAGTAGGCACTGCTACCATGCTATATTCATTATCCAAATCGTCTTGGGTTTGTGTTGCTGGATAAGTCAATGCTGAGCGGATAATGCCTTCCGTTCCGTTATTTTGGTTGTTTGTAGCAGTCTTGACAATACTTGAATTTGCAAATGAACCCGATATGGATGTACCTACTTTCAGCCAATCTTTCACTTGTCTATTCAAGTTTAGCTTTATGGTATAGCGTGTATAGTCCGAACCTTCAACGATACCTTCTTGGTTCAGATATCCTCCACTTATAGCATAATCGTATCCTTTGGTCTGTCCTGCAATATTTAAGTTGAGGTCATGTGTCACTCCCGTACGGAAAATCTGATCTTGCCAATAGTACGGATCGTTACTGAAGTCGTCAGGTCCTTGCAAATAAGTGCCTTCTGCATTCTCAACTCCGGGGAAAGGCAGGTCGGTTTGTTCCCAAGGGAAATTGGAAACTTCTTGGGTGTTGATGTAAGATTGATTCCTGTATGTTGCATAATCACGTGCTCCAAGTACCTTTATCTTTTTCACAGGATTGCTAATTGTTGTTTTATATGAAAATGAAATTTGGTCTTTAACATCTAGTCCGGTACCGCTTTTGGTGGTAATCAGGACTACGCCGTTGGCACCGCGAGAACCGTAAATGGCTGTTGACGAGGCATCCTTCAAGATTTCAATAGATGCGATGTCGCTAGGATTAAGCGAGGACAAGGCATTATTGTAAGTGGGCGAGCTCGAGTCAAAATTGATTGTGTCATCATTGCTGTCTGCGATGGGTACTCCGTCGATTACATACAAAGGTTCAGTAGAACCTTGAAATGAATTTGTACCTCGAATCTGGATGCTGATTCCTCCACCGGGAGCTCCATCGTTTGAAACCACGTTCACACCGGTCAGGCGTCCTTGTAGCCCCTTTTCTAGACTTACTGGGGAACTTTTTAGTAAATCTCCACTTTTTACTTGTGCCACAGCCCCGGTAAGATCGCTCTTTTTTACATAGCCATAACCAACGACAACTACTTCATCCAGCGTTTTGCTATCTTCATGCAAAACAATTTTCATATTTACAGTTGCCTTTACTGTTTGTTGCAAGAATCCGATGTAAGATATCGTCAGTGGAGTTCCTATTGGACAATTCAGTATAAACTGACCGTTGATATCGGTAATTG
>USSR01000737.1 GCA_900557355.1 uncultured Bacteroides sp. | reverse complement strand
TCCTGTAGCTTATCAGGGGGCAACTCCTGTATTTATCGATAGTGAAGAAGACACTTGGAATATGGACCCTGCTTTACTGGAAGAGGCCATCAAAGACAGAATCGCGCAGACAGGTAAGAAGCCTAAAGCCATTCTTCCGGTTCATCTTTATGGTATGCCTGCCAGGATAGATGAGATTTGTGCCATTGCATCGAAATATGATATTCCGGTGTTGGAAGATGCTGCTGAAGCTTTAGGTTCTGAGTTCAAGGGACAAAAGTGTGGTACGTTCGGTACTTTTGGTGTATTGTCTTTCAATGGAAATAAGATGATCACTACTTCGGGTGGTGGTGCGTTAATCGTTCCTGATGAAGCGGCAAAGAAGCAGACCATGTTTTATGCTACCCAGGCTCGTGAACCCTTTCCTCATTATCAGCATGAAAAGATCGGTTACAACTATCGCATGAGTAATATCTGTGCGGGTATCGGTCGTGGTCAGATGACTGTGTTGGAAGATCATATTGCCCATCACCGCCATGTACATAATCTTTACGCAAAGGCTTTTGAAGGTGTGGAAGGCATTACACTGAAATCTAATCCTGACGATCGTTTCAATGCTAACTATTGGTTATCTACGATTCTGATTGATCCTGAGAAGACCGGTACTAACTATGACGAAGTTCGTGTGCTACTTGATGCCAAAGGTATTGAGACCCGCCCTTTGTGGAAACCTATGCACCTTCAGCCTGTCTATGCGAATAATCCTCGCTATGTGAATGGTGTTTCTGAACGTTTATTCAATATGGGTTTATGTATTCCTGCCGGACCTTGGGTGACAGATGAAGACGTAGCATACATCGTGGAGCAAATAAAGGCATGTTGTGCGAAATCTTGTTTCATAGCAGCATCTTAATAAAGTGTTGATTTATAGTAGCTTGTAACTTTTCTCAGAAAAACTGCTCTCACCACCCTTTTTTCTTCTTTTATTAGAGATTTAATCCTCACCTTTGCATCAACGTTGATCAACAAAGTGAATTAAAACAGAATTTAAATCTCTAAATGAAAAAGTATGAGTGTAATTTTTAGAACGGTAGAGAGACCGTCTGACCCTCGGGTTGAGAATTCTCCCAAAAAGTTTTTCCCTCAGTTAATAACTTTAGGACAGAGTGTAGACTTGGCATTCATAGCCCAGAAGATGCAGGATCGTTCTTCGCTTTCTATTGGTGATATCCGGAGTACTATGCAGAACTTCGTGGAGAAGCTGAAAGAACAGTTGCTGGAAGGTAAAACAGTAAATATTGCCGGATTGGGTGTATTTATGCTGGCTGCAAAATCTAAGGGAGAAGATAAGACTGAAGATGTGACCGCAAAGAGTGTGGAGAGTGTTCGTATCTGCTTCCAGGCTAACAGGGAATTGAAGATAACCAAGACTGCTACTCGTGCCGGTGAAAAACTGGATCTGGTCAGCTTGGATGATTATCTGAAAAATTTAGCTAATGCCCCATCAGGAGGTGGCTCAGATGGTGGCTCAGGAGGTAATTCGGGTGATGGGGGAATAGAAGACGATCCTCTGGGATAGAAATTCAGAGCCGGAGGCATTGAAAATGAAAAATGAAGACTGCGTAGTCTGTTAATCGCTGAATATTAATTATTAAAAAACGATTCTCTTATGAAAAAAACGAGTTGGAATGTGATATTGAAAGTCATCATTGCCGTGGCTAGTGCCATTGCAGGTGTGATTGGCGGTCAAGCAATGACCATTTAAGAATAAGTTTGATATAAACGTAAAGAGCCATTTTCGAATTTCGGGAATGGCTCTTTTTTTGTTTGGTAGAATAGGGATGATTTTGATTAATAAGCGTTATCTTTGCCATCCCTTTATAATTCATAGTATTTAAAAATGGCAGAACAAAAAAGAACTCCCCGAAGTAACTCCAAGGCAAAAGTGCAGCCTGTAACTGATTACGGACGTATACAGCCGCAGGCACCAGAATTGGAAGAAGCTGTATTGGGAGCATTGATGATTGAGAAAGACGCTTATTCATTGGTAAGTGAAATTCTTCGCCCGGAGTCTTTTTATGAACACCGGCACCAGTTGATTTATTCCGCTATCACCGATCTGGCTGTGAACCAGAAGCCAGTGGATATCCTCACGGTAAAAGAACAGCTTGCCAAACGTGGTGATTTGGAAGAGGTGGGTGGACCGTTCTACATTACCCAGTTGAGTAGCAAGGTTGCCTCTTCGGCACATATTGAATATCATGCCCGCATCATTGCGCAGAAAGCATTAGCTCGTGAATTGATTACGTTTACCAGCAATGTTCAGAGCAAAGCTTTTGATGAGACTCTGGACGTGGATGATTTAATGCAGGAGGCTGAGGGAAGGCTTTTCGAGATTTCCCAACAGAACATGAAGAAGGATTATACGCAGATTAATCCGGTTATTGCCGAAGCGTATCAATTAATTCAGAAAGCAGCTGCCCGTACAGATGGTTTAAGTGGTTTGGAAAGCGGATTTACCAAGTTGGATAAAATGACTTCGGGTTGGCAAAATTCTGACCTTATTATTATTGCTGCCCGTCCGGCAATGGGTAAGACGGCGTTCGTGCTTTCTATGGCAAAGAATATAGCTGTTAATTATCGCAATCCGGTAGCTGTGTTTTCACTTGAAATGAGCAACGTACAGTTGGTGAATCGTTTGATATCCAATGCGTGCGAGATTCCGAGTGAGAAAATCAAGAGTGGACAGTTGGCAGATTATGAATGGCAACAGTTGGACTATAAATTGCGTGATCTTCTGGATGCGCCGTTATATGTGGATGATACTCCTTCTTTGTCTGTATTTGAGCTACGTACAAAAGCACGCCGTCTGGTGCGTGAGCATGGGGTAAGGATTATTATTATCGACTACTTGCAGCTAATGAATGCAAGTGGTATGTCGTTTGGTAGCCGTCAGGAAGAGGTAAGTACCATTTCGCGTTCGTTGAAAGGTTTGGCGAAGGAGTTGAATATTCCTATTATAGCCTTGTCGCAGTTGAACCGTGGTGTGGAGAGCCGTGAAGGTGAAGAAGGTAAACGTCCGCAACTGAGTGACTTGCGTGAATCGGGAGCCATTGAGCAGGATGCCGATATGGTGTGTTTCATTCATCGTCCTGAATATTATAAAATCTATACATCGCAAGATGGTACTGATTTGCGTGGTATGGCGGAAATTATTATTGCCAAGCATCGTAATGGTGCGGTAGGTGATGTTCGTTTGCGCTTTATCGGTCAGTATACCCGTTTCCAGAATCCGGAGGATGATATGGTGATTCCGCATCCGGCAGAAGGAGGCGGAGCTACTTATGGCTCCAAAATAAATGCGGTAGGTGATGGCAGTATACCGCCTCCGGCTGAATTCGCTCCTCAAACAGATAATCCGTTTGGTGGGGTGGGGTCGGATGGACCGTTGCCATTCTAGGTTGTTTTGTTTATGAAATGGATGGTTTTTGAGTAGAAAATCATATCTTTGCAAAAAAGAAGGTTAAAAATGTCTGCAAATCAATATATAAATATGTTTTCCGCCCCTCTGTTAA
>USSR01000736.1 GCA_900557355.1 uncultured Bacteroides sp. | reverse complement strand
GAGCAAATGCTTTTGCGTTATTCACCAAGAATCAACGTCAATGGGTAAGTAAACCGCTAACAGAAGAAAGTATCAGTCTCTTCAAAGAGAATTGTGAGAAATATGGTTTCCAACCGGAATATATCCTGCCACATGACAGTTATCTTATCAATCTGGGACATCCGGAGGAAGAGGGACTTCAAAAAAGCCGTGCCGCTTTTCTGGATGAAATGCAACGTTGCGAACAGCTTGGATTGAAACTTTTAAATTTCCACCCCGGTAGCTCTCTCAATAAAGTATCAACAGAAGATTGTCTGTCACTTATCGCAGAAAGCATTAATCTCGCTTTAGAGAAAACAAAAGGTGTAACAGCCGTTATTGAAAACACTGCCGGACAAGGCAGTAATTTAGGAAGCGAATTCTGGCAGTTGAAATATATCATTGATCGGGTAAACGACAAGAACCGGGTAGGTGTTTGTCTCGATACCTGCCATACTTATACCGCAGGTTACGATATTGTCAATGAATACGATAAAGTATTTGATGAATTTGACAAGGAAGTGGGATTCAATTATCTTCGTGGTATGCACTTGAATGATTCAAAAAAAGCACTAGGCACCCATGTAGACCGCCACGACAGCATTGGTGAAGGATTGATTGGCAAAGCTTTTTTTGAAAGATTAATGCAAGATTCCAGATTTGATAATATACCGTTGATACTCGAAACTCCGGATGAAAGTAAATGGAAAGAAGAAATTACATGGCTAAGAAGTATGGAATAATGAGACAAAAGAATAAAAAATACAAGTTATAGAATACATTTTCGAAAAATTATTCAACTTTTCGATGATTGTGTTGAATAATATATATATCTTTGTGCCCGTAAGCCTTTGACCTCCAAAGAACTTACGGGTTTATTTTAAAACACAAAACAGACTTAAATTATCGCATAAACAAAAAACAACGCATATGAAGAAGTTTTGGTTAGCATGTACAATGATTATTGCAATGGGTGTAAGCAGTTGTGTAGACAGTGACAAAGACTTATACCAGGAAGATCCAGGAACTGGTACTAATCCCTCTAGTTTCTCTACCGTACAAAAAGTACAAGTAGAAATTGACTATTCCGATTCTGAATCAAGAGTCCCTTTCTCCATTTATGATGGAAATCCATTAATTGAAGGTGAAAACACTATTGCCTTAAAAGAAAATGTTCAGGCATTAGACGGTGCATGGACAGACGAACAAGGTAAATTTACCGCAACGGTTGATTTGCCAGCTTATGTATCTGATGTATATATCGTTTCTACATCACCTTTCGCCAGACGAGCAATACCTGGGAAAATTGTTAATGGTGTTTTGAAAGTATCAGACACAGATGAGCAACCTACGACTAGAGCATCCTACAGAGAATCCACAAAATTTGATGAGAATAGATTTGATAATCTAGGATGGAAGACGAATCTAGGTAAATACGATGAGTACAGTGGAGTCATTTATTACGCTTATAAAGGTAAGGACCCTAAACTCACATTGAGTAAATCTGAAATGAATGAATTACGTACTACTGTAAATAAAGTATTGAATACTTTTAAAGATTGTCCTGAAGATTATCGTACTCAAGCAGATTTATATGTAGAGAAAGATGAAACAGCCGTAGTATTAACAGCATTGAAAGGTTGGACATGTTGGAACAGCTCATTAGGCTACTACTATTACCGAGCTGATCAGCTTCCTACTAGCCTGAAAGACGTAAAGGTATATGCTATATTCCCCAATACCCAAATGACGTGGAATAACGGGAGCCTCAAAGCTTCTCCTCAAGGTATAGAAGAAGGTACAGCTGTACAACTAAAATATTTTGATGATCCTGAACACCCGGAGGGGACGAACTTTCCCAAAGGATATAGTATCGGTTTTGTTCTCGCATGCAACGCATGGAACACTTATTTTACAGGTTTCAATAGCCATACTCTAACCTATGGATTTTATGCTTGCTCCACAAAAGGATTCAGCACAAAAGTTAATAGCGGTATAGATGTACGTACAGCTATGTTTAGAGATAAAAACAACAACATTGCTATTGCTTTTGAAGATTTCATGGACGACCAAAACTTTACAGATGTTGTGTTCTCATTAAAAGCTAATCCTGAAATAACCAATGTTCCTCCTGTAGATGAAGACTTGAATACAACCATCGAAAAAACCGGTGTATACGCATTTGAAGATGAATGGCCTAAAGCTGGTGATTATGACATGAATGACGTATTGGTTCAGTATACTTATCAAAAAGTTTTCAATATATACAATGAAATCTTAAGCGAGTCATTTACGTTTAAAACTTTATATAATAAGTATACAGTATTCACTAACGGATTAGGTTTCACCCTTTCAAATGCAGGAAATGCACAGTCAACCGAATACTTAATTAAGAAAGAAGGTGAAAAAGGGTTCACTGTAGCTTCGGGAACTGATAAATTTACCCGTGAAAGTAATGCAATCATATTGACTGATAATGTCAAAACAAACCCGAATGCCGAATATAAGGTAACGTTCAAATACGGAGATAAAAATTCAAATAAAAAACAGGAAACATCAATCGACGCATTCATTTATCGTCCCAGCAAAGAAGGTAATCGCTTGGAAATTCATTGCCCAATGCAAAAACCGACTTCCAAAGTCGACACTTCTTTCTTTGGACAAAACGATGACCGTTCCAAGCCCAATGAAGGTATTTATTATGTATCTAATCAAGAGAATATTTATCCTTTTGCATTCTATTTGGCAAATGCCAACGCTGATGATATTGCAGAATTAAAGAATTTCAATAAAAATGAGAAAAAGCCTATCAATGAAATCTATCCTAAATTTATAGATTGGGCTAAATATGGTACAAACTCCGATTGGTATAAGAAAAAATAAATACTTAATATACTAATACAAGAATAGCTGAAAGAGAGATTCTTTCAGCTATTCTTGTATATATCAAAGGATAAGAGTCAGACAATTAATAAATATTCGCCATACTGACTAAAGGTTCATACAGTTTCTCTATATCCTGCGAATCCATCTCTATTTGCACCTGATCGCCGGGCATTAATATCTGCCCTTTAGGAGGCAAATTCTTCCGGTCACGATGAACATTAATTATCACACAACGCTCCGGTAAACGAAGTTCATCTACTATTTTCCCGTCTAAATAAGAGCCGCTCATAATTTCTACAGACAATGTGTAACGCGGTTCTTCCTTAAATGCAGGCGAATGAATCATATCGTCATACAAAATAACATTGAACGGTTTGATTTGAAGCATTTCCGTAAAATAATAAGTTAATCCTCCTACAACAATAGAAGGATAAAAGACTTCCAAATGCCCCGTAATCTCGGTTATTAGTACAATAGCTGTCAAAGGGGTACGGATTACTGCTACAAGGAATGCAGACATACAAATCAACATGATATAACTAATATTCTCATAAGCAATAACACCCTGTTGAACCATAATTAATCCCACTATTTGTCCAAGAAGTCCTCCCGTCACCAGCGTCGGGATAAAACTTCCTCCCGGTAAACAG
>USSR01000735.1 GCA_900557355.1 uncultured Bacteroides sp. | reverse complement strand
TGTACTTCCTCACAATGCCCTCCCCCCGGAGAAAGGGGAAACCAGGGCATTAAAATTGGAGACCTATACCATCAGGTATTTTTTAGCTGATGAAGAAGGGAATGTAGTGGATAAAAAATTTACAGCCTATGATAAAGAAGAACAAAGGATAACTATTGAGCCTGTTGTGAAGGGCAGATACGAGTTATTTGTGCTGGCATATTCGCCACTTCTGGAGCAGGAAGGCTTTGTCGTCGCATCGTCCCTTAATCATAAAAGCGAGCCTTGGGTACGTTTTACAAAAGAAAAGATCGGCTTGATAAAGAATCGGAGCATTCTTTTCGGAAAAAGCTCCTTTGAAATTCAGGGCCAGTCCCAATTCGACCGGGATATCTTGCTGAGCCATGTTTTCTCTTCGGTTTCATTTGATCTGCAGATACCCAGCGAGTATGTCGGGAGTAGCCTGGATACTATATCGGTATCATCGCAGGGATATTCCACTTTCAGTTCTCTTTCGGTCGATGGTTCCTTGTCGGGGAAAGTTCCTCTGGAGGTAACTGATTTTACAGCCTTCCCGGGAATTCCCGTATATACATTTCCGGCTGATGGCACAGAATCGGTTCCTTTTACCATCAGAACGGAAACGACTAATCATGAGGGGGTTAATTATGCGAATGTATTCAAAGGCATAGCATCGCTGGAAAGATCTGCACATAGTACTATCAACGTCAGCTTATCAAAGCATCCCGACGCAAAAACGGGGCTGCTGTTTGTCAGGTCGAATATGTACCGGTCAACCGTACGCCCTCAGATATTGCAGGACGATGAGAGTTCTTCCATATATTACGATGCATCGCAACGCTCTTTTCGCATCAATCAGCCCTTACAAATAAGCCTCACGGATGATAACCGACTCCATACACGCTTCTATTCTCCGGTTCCTTTATCCAATGTCAAGATTTGGGCAAAACACCCAGAGTTGCCAGAGGAGATTCTTATAGCATTCTTTGATACCATTCCTGCATTTTCCGATGCGAAATACATAATGAGGCCGGAAGGCGGTCAGGTCTTTAACACAAAAGGAGGCGACTATGTTCAACTCTCCGAAAACCAAGCTTTGCGGTTAAAGCAGTCCGCTTTGTCTATTGAGTCGGATGACCCTTTCTGGCGTAAGATCCGGTCAATCAAGAGCAAGTGGCTGATAAGATTCTCTTCTTACGGGGGGAACCCGAATTCAGCAAATGGAGGGCCCAGTGGTAACTGGATAGGAATCAGGCCTGTGCATATCCGGGAGAGCATTGCCATATGGCTTAATTTCCGATCTATGATGACCTTGCCCGATTTTGAGGAGAAGCTGATGAAATATCAGGGCCTCCTCTATGGAAACAGAGGCAAAGGTGATTGGATCGATGTAAAGTCCATCATTCCCAATATCAATAGCCTTCCCGGATTTAATGTCGGACTTACAGGGAAGGGAGTGTTGGGACTTGGCGGAGGCCAAACATGGGGAATGGCACAATATCCTTATATCAACCATTATCACAGCGCAGGTGCATGTAAGACCATTTTTCATGAGCTTGGCCACTGCATGGGATATTCTCACAGCAGTAATATGACATATGGTTTATGGGCAGAAGAATTGACAAATAATTTTTATACAAAAAATATTCAGCGACTCCCGGTAAACAGTGAAAGATATTTAAACTCGAGGAATAACACCAATTTATACAGGTAACAACAGGAGGACGTTTCTTTAAATTGTTTTGAGATACTTTAGATTCGGCACTTCCGGCGGCTATCTTTTCTGCATTGACACTCCAATAGCCTATGTTTATCTCCATTTGAGTGTCAAACTGCGACACGATTCAGCCGATGGCAATACGTGCAATAATCGGTGTATGACCGTTTTTCTTCGCTGCGCTTCAATTTATACAGGTTCAGCAGTTCGCCTCTCCCTGTATGCCGTAATGACGATATGTCCGAGCTGCGAAACAGTCTTGTTTCTTGCAATTCGCAGTAAGAGCCTGCCACGCAGACATCCGGATTTACCAATATGAGGGTAGCATAGAATCCGCAAAGATCACGCAAGGCGGATTCGCAGTTTGGACAATACGTTTCGTAAAATAGCAGCCATGCAGGATCCGGTTAAGACCGATGGAATGTTGTGAGGTAAACGGGATGATTTCTTTTACACAAGCAATAGGCGGGTGAGCAGGCGGTGGGCAATGTCACCCGGCTGGGCAGGATAAGCATCAATACCTACAGTTATGGCAGCGACAACAGCAGCCGAATCACTATAGAGCAGAAAATAATTTTTCAATTCCATCTTTATATCACACGCAGCTTCTTCCACTTCTCTTCATAATGCAATTTTTAATAGCTGATATTTGTTAGTTACAAGACCACCAACACGCAAATGAAATTTAATAGTTACAATTTCTGCCATGTACAAAGCAACCGCATAGAAAACGTTCATACGAATAAAAAAAACATTTATTTGCAAGCCAAATATAGAAAATAAGATATAAAGCTGGTAGAGATATAAATAAAAAAGGACCCCCATTTAAGATCACACCCTAATTTCTTAATAACCCGTTCTGAAACATCTCAATATTCACAAAACAAAATGGGAAAGCGTCATGAAAAGCATATAGAATTTGTATTACTGCCTTTTGAAGTAACTTCTGCCGAAGTTATCGTTCTTATAGACCACGCCTTTCTAAAAGATAAGATGACGCGGAGATTATCGGCCATTTGTAGAAGAACGCCATAGGCGGTTTATTCAAAAATCAGAATAAATATTTCTATGTAAAAAATGTGTTATTTATAACCTCCTATTGCTTTAAATAAAAAATTCCTCGCTTTTCTTTGAATATTAAACGAAAAATGTACCTTTGCATATAATAAGACTGAAATAAAGTTGCATATTTGACATTAAAAATGGAATTTTTCTCCAAATTATAATCTACATTATTGATAAATTTGGTAATTTATTGATTTACTAATAGATTTGAATATAGATTCGGATACCAAGCCGATCACTCAAACAACCTCAGAATTGCTTCTGAGGTTGTTTGATTATCCCCCTCTCCCAGTTATCAACAAGTTCCTTATTCTCACCTGTTCATAAAACTTGCTTAGTACAAAACAAACCACAGAGAAACAGACAATTATCTTGTTAATAACTTCGTTCAAAAGCTGTTCAATAAGAAAGATAAAAGGGATTCTCTCTGTATACTCTGCAGTGAAAAGGAAGCTAAGAAGCAAGTTCTTAAATAAGATACTACCCGTTCCAAAGTGCTAAAGCATTAAATGAGAAACAGAGAAAGAAAGTAATTTAAGTTCATCTTAGCAGCCGAGATGTGCATCTTGACAGCCAAGATCTATATCTTAGCGGCTAAGATGTAAATCTCAGCCGCTAAGATGAAGAAAGTCAGGTGAAGAAAGCTACTTTCCAAAGGGATGAAAAGAACTTTAGTCGAAGTGCTTCTGGATTTAGTATCTAATTTCGCTATAAGTGTATTTAAAGCCATAGACAAGTTTCCACCAACAACGAATCCAAAAAGATGTCTCAAAG
>USSR01000734.1 GCA_900557355.1 uncultured Bacteroides sp. | reverse complement strand
CTGCAATCACATCCCCTTCCGGGGTCTCTATTACGGCGGGCTTTTTCTCGATGTATCCTACTCCCAGGATAGCTACCTGAGGCTGATTGATGACAGGTGTACCGAACAAAGACTTGAATGTACCAAAGTTCGTAATCGTAAAAGTGCCGCCGGAAATGTCATCGGGCATCAGCTTGTTATCACGAGCCTTGAGTGCCAGTGAATCAATGGCTACGGCAAGTCCGTTCAGGTTCAGACGATCGGCATCACGAACCACCGGAACAATCAGATTGCCATCATTCAGAGAAACGGCAATGCCGATATTGATATGCTTCTTGAACAGTATATTATATCCCTCTACCGATACATTCACTTGTGGGTAAGCAGCCAGCGCCTTCGCCACAGCTTCTGTGATGGCAGGCATATAAGTTAGTTTCACTCCCTCACGACGGAAGAAAGCATCTTTATTTTTATCACGCCACTTCACAAGTTTCGTTACATCCACTTCCACAACATTGGTTACGTGCGGGGAAGTATGTTTCGACATTACCATGTGGTCGGCTATCACCTTGCGTACACGATCCATCTCTTTTACTTCAACACCTTCTGCTGAGAATGTGCCGGAAGCAGGTGCAGTACGTTGTATTTCAGGAGTTGCAGCAGGTTTAGCAGTCATTATACCACCACTTTGTTTCCGGACAATGTAACTCTTGATGTCCTTCTTGCTCACCCGCCCCTGATATCCGGTACCCGGAATAGTATCCAGTTCTTTAGGCTGAATGCCAGCCTCACGAGCCAACTGAAGAACTATAGGCGAGTACCAACGCTCTTCTTCCGTTTTTACAGTCTTGACTTGAGGAGTTTCCTCAGAGGCAGTCTTAGAAACAACCACAACACCCTCATCCCCGGAGTTCTCACCTCCGATATCGACAATAGCCACCACCGTACCCACAGCTACGGTATCTCCTTCTTTAAATAAAATCTCCACGACTTTGCCTTCTACCGGAGACGGTATTTCGGCACTGACTTTAGCGGTATTTACTTCAAATAACACATCATCTTCCTTGATGACGTCTCCTACTTGTACCGACCACGAGATGATGGTACCTTCGGTTATACTTTCACCCAATTTGGGCATCTTTATTTCAAATCTTGACATATAGTTAAGTTTTAGGTTCTCGGTTTATTATTATACAACAAACAACTGAGTAGTAAGTTTTTAACTTAAGTAAAAGTTAATGCGGATTTATGATATATCCACTCTTTGCAGGCATACTTTTCCGCTTTCAACCGTTCGATGGCTTCCATATCTCCGGCAGAGAAGCGGTAAATCCGGTTATCGTCATCCTCCACAAAGGAGTGAAAGAGCAAATGCATGAAACGTTTGACGTCCATAGGCCCAGACAAAAACTCTTTTATATTCGCAACTTCACTCCGTACGGAAGGTACTGCACGCATAGTACGAGAGCCTGGTAAACGACTTTCCGCATCCGGATCGCCATTCAACGCCGCATTCAACATATCCAGATCAGTGGAAAACAACAAAGTACAATGATACATCACCCGGTCTTTATGTATGCACTGCGCACTACCCGAAATTTTCTGCTCGTCCACATAAATGCCCAGACGCTGGTCGGCATAAGCCGTGATGCCCACCTTCTCGAGGAAGTCGACCACCAATTGCAGGTAATATTCAAAATCCGGTTGCTTCCTGGTTTCAATAAAACTCAGGTTAATGTTTCCCCGGTCATGATATACAGCCCCTCCACCGGAGAAACGGCGTGCCAGGGTTATTCCCTTTTCATCCAGAAACCTCTCGTCCGCTTCCGCCGCCACACTCTGATGTTTCCCTATCACAACGGAAGGTTCCGACTGCCAAAGCATAAAGAAGTTGCCTCGCTTCTGCTTCAACAAATACTCTTCTGCTGCCAGATTAAAATAGATATCCGTACAGCGATTATCAATGCAGAACATTATGCAAAGAGTGTTTCATGGAAGATTTCACCGACCGTCGGGTGTGGGAAGACAGTCTTCTGAAATTCTTCCACCGTATATCCGTGCTGCACGGCAATTCCGGCAAGTACAATCAACTCGGAAGCCGGATTGCCCAGCATGTGGCAACCTATTATCCGGTCATCATCATCCAGTATCAGCTTGCAAAGCCCGTTTCCCTGCTCGTTCTCGGCTACGAAACGGCCGGAATAGGCCATCGGCAATTTCTGCACATGATAGCTGATACCGGATGCTTTCAGTTCTTCCTCAGTTTTACCCACGCCGGCCACTTCGGGATTAGTATACACTACGCCCGGCACGCAATCGTAATTCATCCGGTCTTCCACCTCCAGAATATGATTGATGGCAACCTCACTCTCGCGGATGGCGGTATGCGCCAGCATAGAATGCCCGGTGATGTCACCACAAGCATACACGCATGGATGGGAAGTTTGCATGTGTTCATCCACTTTCACGCCGTTGCGCAGCAGTTCTATGTTCAGTTTATCCAAGCCCACCTGCAGCAGGTTGGCTTTCCGACCGACGCTGACTAATATCTTTTCAGTCTCGATGAGCGACGTTTTGCCATCCTTCTCAATGGTGACTCCTTCGGGACTAACTTCAACCACTTTGGTATTCAGATGGAATTTGACTCCGCGTTTCTGATATTCCGCACGCAGCATGCCACTGGTTTCTTTATCCATAGCACCCAGTACTTCGGGCATCATCTCGACCACATGCACCTGCACGCCCATACTATTGAAAAAAGAAGCGAACTCCATCCCGATGACACCGCCACCGATGATGACCAGTGAAGATGGCAGCACAGTGCTCTCCAGGGCCTCTTTTGACGTCCAGTAATCAACTCCGGACAAACCTTTAATAGGCGGGATAACCGTGTCGGAACCGGTACACACCAACAGGTAGGTTACTTCGTACGTCTCCCCCGATGCCGAAACCCGGAAGCGTCCGTCCGCTTCGCCCGTAATCACAGCTTCGTGAGGTACAATGACAGCACCGTAGGAATTAACAGTCATCTGCACACCGCCGGTCAGCTTTTTCACAATCTTATCCTTGCGCTCAATCATCTTCTGCATATCGAACGCCGAACCGTCGGGCACGGAAATGCCATACTTCGACGCGCTTTTCATATTGTCCCACAACTTGGCGGAATAGAGCAAAGTCTTGGTAGGAATGCACCCCTCGTTAAGGCAGACGCCACCAATGGCTTTCTTCTCAAACAAGACTGTTTGCAGCCCGTTTGCAGCCGCTCTTTCGGCTGCCGTATAACCGGCAGGACCGCCGCCGATGATAGCTATATCATATTTCATAAATCAGTAGTATTAAGTTATTTATGCAGTAACAACAAACAAGAAGAGAGCAAAGTTCTATAAGTATCGACAAGGGAAGTTGCTGTTTTTCAGCCCCAATGGCCTGTTTCATAAAAATAATCTGTATTTTTGCAGAAATTTAAGGAATTATATGGTAGCCCCCGAAATAGCAATTGTTGACTCCAACACCCTGTCGTGTCTGGGATTGCAGAATCTGATGGAAGAAATCATCCCGATGGCCGTCATCCGCGTGTTC
>USSR01000733.1 GCA_900557355.1 uncultured Bacteroides sp. | reverse complement strand
GTCCCAATGCAAATAAAAGAAAGATTACACCAATATCTGCCCAGGTCTGGATATTCGCCGTATCCATCACAGAAGGGGTATATGGCATATGAGGACTCGCCAGGAAACCTGCCACTACATACCCCAAAACCAATGGTTGTTTCAGTTTCTTGAACAATAGCGTCATGACTCCTGCACAAATCAGTATCAACGCTAAATCATTTATCAAAGTAGCTAAATGTGACATATTATTTGTCCTTTCGTGTTTCTGCTGACAAAAGTAGCAATTTTTATAGCATAAATAATTGTTATGCCACAAACTTTTTTTCTTGCAACATTGTTGAATTAACAATCAATCATTCAAAACATATTATTATGGAAGAAAAGAAAGAAGTACGTGAAGAAAGAAATAAAGAGAAGTTAGCAAATGCTGATTGGGTCATGGCAGAATTTTATGCAATCTGGTGTCCGCATTGCAAACGAATGCAACCCATTGTAGAGGAATTTAAGAAATCAGTGAAAGGAATCCTTGAAGTGGTGCAAATTGATATCGACCAGGAAAGCGCGCTTGCTGATTTGTATACTATCGAAACAGTTCCTACATTTATATTAATAAGGAAAGGTGAACAACTTTGGAGACAATCAGGAGAAATGCCTCTCGAAAGGTTAGAGAAAACAGTGAAAGATCTTAAGCCCTAAAAATGATAGTGAGGGATATGTTCAAAATCCCATATCCCTCCTTCTAGTAATACTTATGGCCTGCTATCAGGCATTAAAGCGATTTCAATTTTATAAGCACCTGCAGATTCCGGCAACAGCACCTTTCCTTTGAAAGTTTTAAATCCAGCCCTCTTGACACTACAAGTATGCTCACCCGGAAATGTATGTAATGCATAAGATTCCGGTCCTAAATAAACAAAAGGTTCTCCATCTATTTCTACAACAGCATCCCTTAAAGCAATTCCACAAGGTGGTTTAATAGTACAGAGAGCGGTTTTCCCGATGGCATTGCAAGGTTCAAGCACCACTTTTGCCGGAGTATCCTTTCCTAAAACCACTTTCACCGTCTTTATTTTCAATCCACGAAGAATATACGTACCGGGAGATGCCCAAAAAGAACCGGACACGCCTGCGGTATATGCGACCAATGACATCGTTTCATCAATCAGTTCTACCTGCCCACCGGCATCCTCCTTATTTTCTTTCTCAAATATGATTTGCTGAAGTTTGGACGCATCACAAACAAGCAGATTCTCTTTATCCTTCTCTACAGTAAACACACCTCTGACCTGATAATGAGAATCAACTGAACGATATTCATAAGTGCCCACCGGCAGCATACCTGAAGCACGCATCCTCAACCTGTAACGGTTATCCCAGGAACCACCCGCATTCAATGGAATAAAATCCAGAAGAGGAATCCACATCTTCATATCCGGCGCCTTGCCTGTTACCCTGACCGGTGCACATTCAGAGTGAACGGTGTAATCAAAATAAACCGTTTTCGATTCTCCCTTTACATCAAATTTCTGAAAAGAAGTTTCTTTGTACATAGAATCTATCGTACAAGTATACTCACCATCAGGCAAATACACCTTAGAACCAGGTGCATAGGAACCTATTTTCAATCCATTTTGATTAAGCTGTATATTATACTTTATCCTTCTGGGAGCATTCTTCATTCCCAAAGTTATCCGAGTGAACGAAGGTAATATAACCTTTACCTCTACATTCTCTCTCACCTCAAAAGTATCAGCCATTGCGTACACAGAATCTCCACCAAAACACCAGTAAGAAGCTCCTTTAGGAACATAAATACTGGTTTTCCAAATACCGATTTTATTCTTGACAAGCGGTGAAGTATAAGTCAGCAAATGGCTAAGTTGCCCTGCAGAAGCGACAACCTGAGGCGAAACCCGGAACTCGACCTTTACATGTCTTGGAATATCAGGACAAGTCATTGATGCAGTTACAAGTTTAAACCCTTTAAAACTGATTTTTGTAGAAACATCCGTTTCATCCAAATTTATCAGGCCCTTACAATGGTAATGCCCATGAGAGATTATAAAACTCCCAGTTCCACTTACAGGTAAAGCAACTTCCGCTACTCCTTTTTTATCAGTAATAATATCAGTGGTTATATTAATCCCTTCACGTCTTCTTTCAACGTATCTAATATGAATTGATGCACTCACCAACGGATCTCCATCAATCCCCGTCAAATGAAAACTTTGGCATACTAGTTTTTCGTCGTTATCTCCAACCATAATGCGAATCTTAAAAGTGCTATATCCGTGTTTTATAAAATATATCCGGCCAAAGTTAAGGATATTTTTATTATCACAATTCGCCAACTCCCAAAAAAATTAATCTAATTGAAATTCTCCTTTATTCAAAGTAAGCTTTAAGCAACTCCCATCTAAGTTAAACGACTTTTTCTCACTATAGAAAGAATATATTCTCACCGTATTGAGAAGAAATACTCATCATATTGAGAAAAAGCTCTCACCCCATTGAGAAAATATTCTCAATACGATGAGAATAGCTGAGAAAAAGCAGAGCTGTTACCACTTAATATAGTAGCAAGAATCTTACTCCCAATCATACTTCTCCACATACATGTCATACACAGGTTCTTCCTTGATCTCATGATTAAGGAAAATCTGACGAATGTGTTCCTGCTGGGTAGGAGTAGCAAGGCGTTCCTGGTTTTTGATGCGATAATACATATTTCTGCCAAGGAAAAAATAAATCTCGCGTTTAATGACAAGAGCTTCGGCATGCGGAATCTTATCCAGCAGATGAGTGATACCTGAGGCATAGCGTTTCATACGATCAGGTATAAAAAAGGAACAGGGTTCAACTTCCTGAGAAGCTGTGAGGGCAGGATTCACAACACAAACAACGGTGAGCTGCAAGGGAATGTAGGAGGTTACCAAGTAACGCAGACATTTGGCGGCGCGTGGACATTTTGTGTTAAAGCAATGAGCGAAGGCATAAGGTACCTCGCTGTAGTCAAAATCGGGTTTCATATTCTATTATAATAAAAACATTATTCAAATAAAGCTATATGCATCTAAAACGCACATATCAAAAAGCACTGACAAAGATAGAACTTGTTTTTCAAACTCTACAGTTGATTACTCAAATAATCCGTCAAGCTATCTTCACGCTCCAAACCAAACTTCTTACGCAAGCGGTAGCGAATGGTCTCGACACCACGAACGGAGATATTCAGTAAAGGAGCAATTTCCTTAGTTAAGAGATTCACCTTCAAATAGGCACACATCATGCGTTCATTATTAGAGAGATCGGGATGACGGGCATGAAGACGCTTCATTAAATTATTATGAATCAAATCGAATTGATCTTCGATACGCTTCAAAACTTCATCACTCTGGATATTGGAATCTATCTTGCTATTGATGACTAAAAGGAGTTGTTTGCCTTCGCGAGTTCCCTCTCCTCTCAACGAAGAAGCTACTTTGATGATCTCCGATTTAATCTCGGTCAGCATCTCATTTTTACGAACAAAGTTTATCATCAGGTTGGCCATCTCCTGGCTTTTATGCTGAAGGTCATGTTCCAAAA
>USSR01000732.1 GCA_900557355.1 uncultured Bacteroides sp. | reverse complement strand
TTTGTGAATTTATAAAAGAGCGTTAAGTGGAATTTGAAGATATATATAGGAAGTACTGGAATAAAATATTCCGCTTATGCATGGGGTATGTAAATGACTACAGCTTAGCTCAGGACATGGCTCAGGAAACTTTTATTAAAGTCTGGCAATATCTGCCCACCTTCAGGAATGAAGCCAATATTGATACTTGGATATTTCGTATTGCAACCAATAACTGTCTGCGTCAGCTGGAACGGAAGAAGCAAATCTTATCTACGCAGTTTCCTGCCGATTTATTTGAAGATGAAAAGACGGATATTGAGCCGCAGATTCAGTTACTATACAAGTTTATTGCAGAGCTTTCGGAGATAGACCGCATTATCATTTCGCTGGAGCTGGAAGATGTCAGGCAAGCGGATATAGCGCAAATCATTGGATTGTCGGAGAGTAATGTCCGTGTAAGAATTCATCGTATAAAAGCCCAGTTAACAAGAAAATTCAAAGAATATGGAGAGTAATATTGATATAAAAGAATTGTGGAACAGGCAGGCTGTTCCGGCTGCCGATCAATCTGAAATATTGAATAAGATCAGCCGTTTCAGAAAGAGCGGTCTTAAAAGTGGGATATTTCTTGATGTTATCTTAGTGTTGACTATCCTTTTTATGATATTTATCTGGATCTATTTCAAACCGCAATTCTTGAGTACTAAGATTGGAATCATTGTGGGAATCTTGCCGATGTGTATTGTGGTGGTGGTCAATCGGAAGATAACTTCTTTGTATAGGTCATTGGACGAGAAACAGTCGAATATCGATTATCTGAATAATTTGCTTATGCTGAAAGGGAAAGAAACTTTCATGCAGACTAAGGTAATGAGTTTATATTTCATTTTGCTATCCTCCGGTATCCTTCTTTATATGTATGAATACACTCTTAATTCATCTTTTACGTTCAGACTGATAGCGTATTCTGTTTTGTTTTTATGGATTGCTCTTAATTGGTTTGTTCTGCGTCCTGTAATGATTAAAAAGAATAGGCGGAAGATGGATTGTTTGATCAGACAGATCGAAAAGATTAAGTCGCAAGTGGATGAATTTTAGTTTCTAAAAAAAAGTTGTACATTTACTCGCTCAAAATAAAAAGATGCAGTATGAAAATTTTAGTTACTTACGCCGTACAGGGTGAGTTTACGGAGTTAAAGTTTCCCGGATTGATAGGAGAGGAAGAAGTTCACATCGGCTATATTCGTACAGGAGTAGGCAAAGTGAAGTCAGCTTATTATGTTTCTGAAGTGCTCAATCAGGCAAAGCCGGACCTGGTGATCAACGTAGGTACGGCGGGAAGCATTGATTGCCAGGTAGGAGATATTCTGGTGTGCCGTCATTTTATAGATCGTGATATGCAGAAGTTAGCCGATATAGGCTTGGAATATGAGATTGATTCTTCTGCCTTGTTGGCAGAGAAGGGATACTGTATGCATTGGGCAGGAGAAGGCATTTGTAATACAGGTGATACTTTTCTGACGGAACTTTCGGATGTGAAAGGCGATGTGGTCGATATGGAAGCTTTTGCGCAAGCCTTTGTTTGCCGTGCCAAGAACGTGCCTTTTATTGCTGTGAAGTATGTGACGGATATCATAGGACAGAACTCCGTGAAGCATTGGGAGGATAAACTGGCTGATGCACGTAAGGGGTTGGGGGAATTCTTTGAACAGATAGGTGGAGCGGTAAAATAAGCATCTACTTCAGCGTCTTAAACGAAAGGATATGATAGGTTACTCCTGCTGCAATAATCAGGAGTATTACTTTTACCCATATATACGGTATGATAAAAAACACGCAGTAGAGCATGGTGATCCACATCAGCGAGATGGAAATTATCTTTGCGTGTAGAGGGATGGCTTTGTTTTCACGAAAGTTGCGGATATAAGGGCCGAGATGCTTATGATTTAATAACCAGTTATACAGGCGAGGCGAACTTTTAAAGTAGAGTGCAGCCGTGAGTAGCAGAAATGGAGTAGTGGGTAGCAACGGCAGAAAAATGCCGAGGATACCAAGTGCCAAAGAGAGTGTACCAAGTGCTATATAAAGGGTTTTCATGCCGCAAAAGTACTCTTTTTTTGTTTACGGAGAAAGTTCTGTTTGCTTTGTTATCTGACATTCACTTTAAATGCTTATGTTTGCGAAGAATTTTCAATAAAGTCAAAACATGTATTTGAGAAAATCCGTCTTCACGCTATTGCTGATACTGTGTAATGTATTTGTTGTGGTGGCACAGACCACTGCAGATTCTTTAGCACTTGTTACTGCTCATTGGAATGTAACTTCTATGGGAAAAGGTGTACTTTGTCGCGAAGCGGAGTTCGTTTCTTTGTATGGTGTTCCGCAGCATGTTGCTATTCTTGAAATCAAACCGGAACAACATCGGTTTGACATTTTAATTCATTCTCCTAAAGAAGAAACCAGTAATGCTGCCCGTCGTTCCGGTGCAGTGGTGGCTATTAACGGTTCTTATTTTAATATCAAGCAAGGAACTTCTATCTGCTATTTGAGGAAAGACGGGGTGGTGGTGGATACTACTGCGACCGGTGTACTCAGTACTGTATCCAATGGTGCCGTGAAAATAGATAAAGGGAAACTGGACATCATAGCTTGGAAGAAACAGGATGAGAAAACTTGCGAACAGAAAGAAGGGAGTATTCTCGTTTCCGGCCCGTTAATGCTGCTGGATGGAAAAGCTTGTGACTTGTCTGCTTGTAACCGGTCATTCGTTCAGACTAAACATCCACGGAGTGCCGTAGCTCTGATGAAGGATGGAACGGTATTTCTGATTGCGGTTGCGGGCCGTTTCGAAGGTAAGGCGGAAGGTATCAATATCCCTGAGTTGACACATCTTCTTCGTGTATTGGGTGCAAGGAAAGCTTTGAACCTGGATGGTGGTGGTTCTACTACACTCTGGAGTGCTTCTGCACCGGATAATGGAATTGTAAACAAGCTTACTGACAATAAACTTTATGATAATAAAGGGGAGCGTAAGGTTGCCAATTCACTTTGTGTTTACGAATAAAAGCAGAAGATTTAAACTGTAATCCTTAGAATTTTTGTACTTTTGTGCCGTGCCGAGGTGACATTAGGTGCGACAACAGATAAAGTATTTTTTTATTAGCGTATTAACAAGAATATGTATACAGTTATCAAACGCATGGAAATATCAGCTGCCCATAGCCTGAAACTTTCCTATCGCAGCAAATGTGAGGATCTGCATGGTCACAATTGGATTATCACAGTCTACTGCCGTTCCCGGGAACTCAATGCCGATGGAATGGTAGTTGATTTCAGTCACATCAAAGAAACGGTGAAAGGAAAGCTCGATCACCGTAATTTGAATGAAGTTCTTCCATTCAATCCTACCGCAGAGAATATAGCCCGCTGGATATGTGAGCAGATACCTACTTGCTTTAAAGTCGAGGTGCAGGAATCTGAATCCAATGTAGCCATTTATGAGAAAGAATAACCCTACTGAAAGCCGGCACGAATATTTTTTATGAGAAAGATTAATGAGATTTTTTATAGCTTGCAAGGTGAAGGCGG
>USSR01000731.1 GCA_900557355.1 uncultured Bacteroides sp. | reverse complement strand
CTTTGCCAGTTTCACCCTTTTTAGTAGTTACTAATATGACACCATTTGCACCACGGGCACCATAGATAGCGGTTGCTGAAGCATCCTTCAAAACTTCAATGGATGCGACGTCTGAGGGATTTAAGATATCTGACCCCCCATTGACGGGTACACCATCGATGACGAATAGCGGTTCGTTGCTGGCGGAGATAGAGCGGTTACCACGGATACGAATCATTGGAGTATCGTTCAGACCTCCTCCTGCTACCATGACACCGGCTGCTTTACCGCGCAAAGCTTCCTGAATATTAGTAGGTGCTGTTGCCATCAAATTTTCAGCTTTTACTTGGGTAATGGCACCGGTCAGGTCACGTTTCTTGGCGGTACCATAACCTACTACTACTACTTCATCTAAAGTCTCAGTATCTTCTTTTAAGGTAATGTTCAAGTTTTTTTGTCCGGCAATGTCCAGGGTTTGTGACTGGTAACCGATGAAAGATACCCGAAGTTGCCCCTTGGAGGAAACGTTTAGGGAGAAGTTACCATCAATGTCCGTAATGGTACCATTGCTGGTCCCCACTTCTGTTACATTTGCTCCAATAACGGCTTCACCGAAACTATCTTTCACTGTACCTTTAACGGTATTACTTTGTGCAATGGCCCATATTGGTATGAAGCTAAGCAGGAGTAATAGTGTCGATAACTTAAAATAATAAGTAGTGCTTTTCATTATTACTATTAATTAATGGGTTAATAAAAAATGTTTTTTGTTTTCTGGGAACAAAGGTATGTAATGTATCGGAAGTGGGTGTCATATTACTATTGCAGAAAGATTAAGTGATGTTGCGTTTATCATTGAAGGTGTAACATAAAACTTATTTGATGTAACACACTGTTGTATTTGCAAAGTCGTAATATCACTGAATGTATCTGTAACGCTCTTCTTTGTCGGGGGTAGGATAGGCTTTTATCTTTGTCTCATAGACTAACAAATTAATTTTGCTATATTATGAAAGTATCATTAAAAACTAAGATTATTGGCTTGTTGCTTGGATTGGCTTTAACGCCTATATTAAAGGCGGCGGACAAGTTTGTTACTTTTAATCAGGAAGGGGGAACACTGGCATTGACCACTACCCAACAACCGAATTTCAGTATTTTATGCGCTGATGAAGAGCATAAGGGGGTATTAATGGCTGTGCGTAATTTGCAAGAGGATTTCTTTCGAGTGACGAATACTCGTCCTTATTTGAAGATAGGTGCAAAAAAGCAAGTTGATGAAGGAGCGCAAAAATTACGTATCCTTATAGGTTCTTTTGATAAATCGCCGTTGATAAAACAATTAGTGAAGGCGAAAAAATTGGATGTTCGTGAGTTGAAAGGTAGAAATGAAAAGTTTATTATTACCACTGTAACAAATCCGATAGAAGGGGTGGAAGGCGAAGTCTTACTGATTGCAGGCAGTGACAAAAGAGGTACAATTTATGGTATTTATGAGTTATCGTGCCAGATTGGTATATCTCCATGGTATTGGTGGGCAGATGTTCCGGTAGAGTCGCATAAAGAGATTTATATAAAGAAAGGTGTATATACCGATGGAGAGCCGGTTGTACAATATCGTGGTATTTTTATCAATGATGAGTGGCCTTGTATGGGTGGATGGACTACGGAACGTTATGGAGGATTTAATAGTAAAATGTATAAGCATGTATACGAATTACTTCTCCGTCTAAAAGCAAATTTTCTGTGGCCTGCCATGTGGAGTGCTGCTTTTTATGCAGATGATCCCATGAACAGTCCATTAGCTGATGAGATGGGGATCATAATCGGTACTTCTCATCATGAGCCTATGGCACGTAATCATCAGGAATATGCTCGCAATCGTAAAGTGTATGGAGCTTGGAACTATCAAACGAATAAAAAAGGCATTGATCGTTTCTTTCGTGAAGGCATAGAACGTATGAAAGGCAAAGAAGAAGTGGTAACTATTGCTATGCGTGGTGACGGTGATGCACCTATGGGACCTGATACGGATACAAAGTTACTGGAAAACATAGTAAAAGAGCAACGTCGTATTATAACAGAAGTTACGGGTAAACCAGCGTCTAAGACACCACAATTGTGGGCTCTCTACAGTGAGGTTCTGGAATATTACGATCAGGGAATGCAAATACCTGATGATGTGATGATTCTTTTATGTGATGATAACTGGGGCGATGTGCGTCGTCTGCCTGAACCGGGCGCCAAGCGTCATCCTGGTGGTTATGGAATGTACTATCATGTAGATTTACATGGTGCTCCGCGTGCTTATCAGTGGCTGAATATGACACAGATTCAGCATATGTGGGAACAATTATACCTTACTTATACATACGGTGTGGATAAGATGTGGATATTGAATGTGGGTGATTTGAAACCGAATGAATTCCCTACAGACTTCTTTCTGAAAATGGCATGGAATCCTAATGCATTCGATGCAGGTAATCTGATGGATTATACAAGAGAATTCTGTCGTCAGCAATTTGGCGATGAACATGCTGATGAAGCTGCACGGATTTTAAATCTTCATTGTAAATATTGTGCTCGTGTAACGGCAGAGATGTTAGATCACGAAACTTACAATTTACAAAGCGGTGAGTTTAAAGCAGTAACTGATGAATTTCTTGCATTGGAAGCACATGCTGTTCGTCAGTTTACTCTGTTGCCGGAAAATATGCACGATGTTTATAAAGAACTGATATTGTTTCCCGTACAAGCTATGGCGAATCTTTATGAAATGTACTACGCTGTAGCTATGAATCGGCAGTTAGCTATGGAAAATGACTTGCGTGCCAATGCTTGGGCAGACCGTGCAGAATATTGCTTTCGCAGAGATGCGGAATTATGTGACGATTATAATCATAATATTGCGGGTGGCAAATGGAAGCATATGATGGATCAAACGCATATTGGTTACACTTCTTGGGATGAACCGAAGGGAGGAAACATAATGCCGAAAGTAATCCGTGTGGATGCTTCCCTGGACAAGGCTATAAAAATGGGGGGATATGAGTATGAAGAGAATAATGGAGTTGTTGTAATGGAGGCAGAACGCTTTGCTAGGTCTGTACAGAAGTCGGGGACACAATGGACTGTTATACCGGATATGGGACGCACACTTTCCGGACTTTCTCTAATGCCATATACCGAATCAGTTTCTGGCGCATCACTAATATACCAAATGCGGTTGAAATCAGACTTGTCCGGTGTATGTGTACGTTTAATATTAGATAGCACCTTGCCTTTTATTAAAGGTGGGCATAGCTATGCTATTAGTTTAGATGATGGGGTGGAACAGATTGTAAACTACAATTCAGATTTAACCTGGGCTAATTGCTATTCGAAAATGTATCCTGCGGGAGCAGCACGGATCATAGAATCCAAAGTTACTTTTCCTGATGTAACTTTAAAAGCCGGAGTGCATACTCTGACCATTCGTCCTCTCAGCCCAGCCATAGTGTTACATAAGATAATAGTAGATTGTGGAGGTGGTATGTCCGGTAGGCTTAATCTGATGGAAAGCCCACGGACTGAATGGGAAACGTCCCGTAAC
>USSR01000730.1 GCA_900557355.1 uncultured Bacteroides sp. | reverse complement strand
AATAAAAAAATAACGAATACTTCTTATGGCTACTCTGCTAGAAGAAGAACTTGGAAAAGAAATGAAACAGAGACAGAATAACCATACGGATGAAGAGATAGAAATTAGTCTGATGGATATTTTTCGTAAGATTATTGCTATTCGTAAAGCAATCTATAAGGCTGCTGGCATAGGTTTGGTGATTGGTATTATCATTGCAATAAGTATTCCTAAAAAGTATACGGTTGAAGTAACTCTTTCTCCAGAGATGGGTAATGTTAAAGGTGGTGGCTTGTCAGGGTTAGCGGCCTCTTTCTTGGGGAGTGGGGCTACTATGAGTGAAGGTACTGATGCTTTGAATGCTTCTTTGTCTGCCGATATAGTATCTTCTACTCCTTTTTTATTGGAACTTTCTACAATGAAAATACCTGTGTCGAAAGATGAAAATATGACTTTGAATACTTATTTAGATGAAGAATCATCTCCTTGGTGGAACTATATAATCGGATTTCCGAGTATGGTAATTGGGGGAATAAAGTCTTTGTTTACCGAAAAAGATGATGAATCAATGGCTTTTAGTGGAGTCCATCAAGGTACAATTGAGTTATCTAAAAAAGAGTTGAAGCGGATTGGTATGTTGAAAAAAAAGATTACTGCTACTGTAGATAAGAATACATATATGACTTCCGTAACTGTGACTTTACAAAATCCTAGAGTAGCTGCTGTAGTTGCTGATTCTGTTGTGAAGAAGTTGCAGGAGTATATCATAGGCTATCGTACTTCCAAAGCAAAAGAGGATTGTATCTATTTGGAGAAACTATTCAAGGAACGTCAACAAGAGTACTATACTGCCCAGAAAAAATATGCTGATTATCTGGATTCTCATGATAATATCATATTGCAGAGTGTCCGAACAGAACAGGAAAGGTTACAGAGCGATATGGGTTTGGCCTATCAAATGTACAGTCAGGTGGCAAGCCAACTTCAGGTTGCCAGAGCTAAAATTCAGGAGGAAAAGCCTGTATTTGCTGTCCTAGAACCTGCAGTAGTTCCATTGCTACCTTCGGGAATCAGTAAAAAAATATATGTTTTGGCTTTTGTCTTTTTATCTGTATGTATTGTCATATCTTGGAATTTATTCGGAAAAGATTTCTTGAGTGAGTTTAAAAATATGTAGATTTAAAGTCATTAGTGGAGTGATATGGCATCAACTAATCAAATAAATAAAGTAGTAGAACTCATTGTAGTTTTAGGAGATCTGATCATTCTGAATTTTTGTTTGTTCCAGCTCCTTTCCTTTTGGGAAAAAATATTCATATATTCACCTTTTTCTTGTACTGCTTCTTTGATGATGACTTCACTTAGTCTCTGTTATTTAGCTTGTTCTGCATCTCGCGGAAAAGCTTGGAGTAGTAGAGAAATTCGTGCGGATCAGCTTGTTTTGCGTGTATTTAAGAATATAATAGCATTTTCTGTCTTTTGGGCATGTATTATGACTTTTAGTGGAATTTCTATTCTTTCTCCTCTCTTTTTTGTTAATTATTTTTTTATTCTCTTTGTCGTTTTATGTATTTATCGTATTATTATTCGTCGTTCATTGATTGGTTATTGCGCTAAAGGTAAGCATAAACGTTGTGCTGTTTTTATAGGTGGAGGCAATAATATGCAGATGTTATATGAGGAAATGGAAAGTTCTTTGGCATCTATTTATGAAGTCGTAGGCTATTTCGATATTTGTCCTAATGATACTCTTTCGTCTCAATGTCCTTATTTGGGCAGTCCTGACAGTTTTGCCGATTTTATGTCTGTGAAAACAGGAATAAAGCACGTTTTCTGTTCATTATCAATGGATCAGGGACGTTATAATTTTTCCATAATGAATTATTGTGAGAATCATTTGCTTTATTTTCATGGTGTTCCTAATGTATGTAAAGGGTTCCCTCGGCGTATCTGGCACAGTATGGTTGGTAATATGCCAATTCTGAATTTGCGATATGAACCTTTAAGTAAAATGGAAAACCGTGTACTAAAACGGATATTTGATATTGTATTATCAGGAATTTTCCTGATTACTATTTTTCCTTTTATTTACTTTATTGTGGGAAGTATTATAAAATTGACTTCTCCTGGTCCTATATTCACTAAACAAATGCGAACTGGTTTAAATGGAGTGGAATTCAAATGTTATAAATTTCGCTCTATGAAGGTAAATGAGGAAGCTGATAGTAAACAGGCAACGGCTAATGATCCTCGAAAGACTCGATTTGGGGACTTTCTCCGACGTTCTAATCTTGATGAACTTCCACAGTTTATTAATGTTTTTAAGGGGGATATGTCAATAGTGGGACCCCGTCCTCATATGTTGGCTCATACAGAAACTTATGCACGACTGATTGATAAATATATGGTACGGCATTTTATAAAACCTGGAGTAACTGGATGGGCACAAACGCATGGATTCCGTGGTGAGACTAAAGAATTGTCACAAATGGAAGGACGAGTTAAGGCTGATATTTGGTATATGGAGCATTGGACAATATTGCTTGATTTATATATCATTTACAAGACTATAGCAAATGTGATTATGGGAGAGAAGAATGCATACTAGGAAACGTTTGTAAAATGTTTTGTTTGTATTACATAATATTAGAGGAAGATAGTCTGTTAAATGTTAGTAAGTTATAGAACATGATGAATAGTATTGGATTAATGGGATATTTTTATTATAATATAAATTCAAAAAAATATGGATAAAAATCAAATTAACTACATTGTAATCAATGTCATTCAAGAGTATTGCGCTACAAATGGTTTGGTAATAAAAGACTTGGATAAAGATACACCTCTTATTGGTAGTGCTCGTATTCTCGATTCTATGGGACTTGTAAATATCGTTGTGGATATTGAAACGGCTTTCCTAGATGAAGATATAGAAATTTCACTGACTTCCGAAACGGCAATGTCTGGTCGTATAAGCCCTTTTCGAACAATTGGATCATTGTGTAACTTTATTGCTCGCCAATTGGGCTTGGAAGAATAATGAATCGAGTTATAATTATTACTGGAACTAGGAAAGGAATTGGATATTTCCTAGCAGAGAAATATTTAAACGAGGGTGACATTGTATATGGGTGTAGTCGTCGTGAATGTGAAATCAACCATGAAAATTATCATCATACCCGTCTTGATGTTTCAGATGAACCTGCTGTGATAGCTTTTGTTCGTAATGTTTACAAAGAACAAAAACGAATTGATATACTGATTAATAATGCTGGAATAGCCTCAATGAATCATATTCTGTTGACCCCAAAAACGACTGCAGAGAGGGTATTTAATACAAATTTTATGGGTACATTTTTAATGTCCCGTGAGTGTGCGAAGTTCATGATAAGACAGAAAAATGGTCGTATCGTAAATTATTCAACAGTAGCTGTTGCACTTAATTTACAAGGAGAACTGGTTTATTCTTCATCAAAGGCTGCAATAGAACAGTTAACTAGAGTGCTTGCTGGTGAAATTGGTGAAAGTGGCGTAACTGTTAACACTATTGGTCCCACTCCGATTGATACTGATTTAATCAAAAATGTTCCAGAAAAT
>USSR01000729.1 GCA_900557355.1 uncultured Bacteroides sp. | reverse complement strand
ATAGGTTCACCTTTACTGTCTGTTACAGTACCTTTAATTTCAATACCTGCTGCTGATGCAGCTGTATTTATCATCCAGAACATAATCAAAAAGAGCCAGACTCCTTTTGATCCTTTTAGCATCCGCACTTTTGAGCGGGGAAAAGAAAAGAGATTCTTTTTCATTTTTATCAAATTTAAAATTAACTTTAGTATAAAATCTCGTACATTTATTATTGATGCAAAGCTAGTAAATAAGGAATGTAAATTATTGACGTTATTTGCCTAAAACTGATATTATTTTATCATTCTTTATTTTTATAAATATGTGAGTTGTATTGTCGGATAAACTTACGGCTTTGACGTCCCGCAGGTTTTATTAAAGACTCGTCCCATCCTCCGTTTTTGTTTGCTCGCGGAAGAATCATGGAGCAAGTTTCGTTCTTGTCTGAAATGGACCAGTTAACCCAGCTGATCTTTTTGCTTTCCAGCCATTCTACCCAACGAGTCCATTCGGGTATATCTAATGGGCCATCGCCAGTACATTCCATGCCTGCACATTCAGACACAAAAATGGGAATTCCTTTTTCCCATGCTGCTTCAGCTCTATCCCGTAACTCTTGTTTATGAGTGGCGGCATAGAAATGGAGGGTATACATTATATTATTGAATCCTTCTAAAGGACTTTCTGCTACCAGGTGTAAGTCTTGGTCCCAGTGTGGGCTGCCTACAAGAATAATATTATCAGGATCATATTTACGTATTTCAGAGATAATATCAGCTGCATATTCTTTCACACTTTCCCAACTGTCTTCCATAGGTTCGTTGTATATTTCATAAATAATATGAGGATATTTTCCGTATTTCTGTGCCATCATTGAGAAAAATGCTTTTGCTTCTTTTTTTTGTGGATAATAAGTATGCCAGTCGATTATTATATAGAGGTCGTTTTTAATTGCCGCTTTAATCACTTTATTCATGCATTTTAATGCAAATTCCGGATTTTCAATGTAGTTGTCTTCAATAACTGTTCCCATGGCGGCGCGTAAAACGGTACATTTCCAATCTTTTTTCAACCATTTCACAGATTGCTTATTGTAAAATCTGGGCCATAGGTTGTGCCAGCCATAACTAACCCCTCTTAATACAATAGGGTCTCCGGTTTGGCTGCATAATTGATTACCTTTTACTTGTAGTTGTCCCCATTGTTTTACAGGATCTTTACTGTAACTGAATAATGATATCATGGAGAATAAGGTGATAAACAAAATGACTTTCTTCATTTTCATAATAAATTAGGTATAACATATAAGATGGACGTTGCAAAGTAAGCACAAAAAAAATATGTAAAAAAGTGCTTTGTTATCATATACTGATACTTTTCTTACTATTTATTTAAGGCAAGAGTATATTACCTTATTATATATATACAAAAAAGATTAAGCCGGAAAATAAATATGATAACAGATGGCTTGAAGGTTAAAATAGTATATTGATTTGATAATAAAGTGGTTGTATGCTTATATAAGTTGCCGTACTTTTATGAATTAAATTTTATAGATAGATTCATGTTTTATTTTATATTTATCACCTTATGAAAAGAAGTATTTTTTTAGTTTGTTTTGTTGTTTTCGGGGTTGTGTCATTGTCGGCAATTGGCTCGATAGTCTCTGTAGCACAGTCGGGTTGGCAGACCGATAGTATATCTTATGGTATATCTCGAATGGTTGATATTGCATCTTTGCCCCTGTTAGATCGTGGAATCTCTGTCCATTATGAAGGTAGTATTGATAAAAGAGGAAAGAATTCCGACTGGGACTGGAGCCTTTACCAGGATCAACGTGGAGAATGGGTAATATTTGATGTTGATGGTCCGGGATGTATTTATAATCTTGTACAACATCGCTATATGAGTTCAAGTGATCCGCTCTTCCGTTTTTATTTTGATGGAGAAGAAACGCCTCGTTTTAGTTTACATTTATCTGAATTCGGAGAGAAAGAGCCTTTTATAAAACCTTTGGCTGAAAGTTATATTGGTCCGTTTGATAACGGAAGAGGGCCCATACGTGTTGCACGGAGTTCCGTTCCAATGCCGTTTAATAAGGGCTGCCGTGTAACTACCGATGTGAAACTGGAAGGTTATGAAAGAACCAAAGGTGAAGGAGGTTGGGGACATGTTGTATATCACACTTATGCGGACAATGGTATCAAGACCTTTACCGGGAAGGAGAATTATGATACTTTGATACAATTATGGAAGAAACAAGGAAGTAATCTTTTGTGCAAAGATCAATTGGCATATCATCGTAAGTCGGAACAAAAGATCAATGCTGGCGAATCCATTACTTTATTGGATGAAAAAGGAGAGGGAGCTATTGGTTCTTTAAAATTTTATCTTCCGGAGATTAATGAGCAGCACTTGCAGGATGTATGGATTCATATGTTTTGGGATGCTCATCAACAACCCGATATTTCTTGTCCTTTAGCGTGTTTGGGAGGCAACTCTTTGGGCTTTCACGATACCAACTATTTGCTGTCAGGATATAACACAGACGGTTGGTTTTATAATTATTTTCCAATGCCATATTGGAAGCATGCGAAGATAATAATTGAAAATCGTAGTGGCGTTCCTGTTTCTTTGGGATTCTCAGAAATAGCTGTTTCCAGGTCGGTTTATCCCACATCTAATACCGGATACTTTCGTAATACACCATATTATACCCGAAAACATGTGGCAGGAATAGATAGTCCGATAGCTGCTATTCAAGGAAGAGGGAAGATGGTTGCTGCTCATATTACATGTCATGCCGAACGTTCACATATCATTTCTTGCGAGGGGGATGTTCGTGTATATATTGACGGCAAACGAACACCACAAGTTGAGAGTGACGGTTCTGAAAGTTATGTTTGTTATGGTTGGGGATTCCCGACCCCGCCTGAAGTGCATCCAATGGGAGGGTATGACGGTCTTTCGGATAACCCATGGTCTATGACTCGTTTTTGTATAGGCGATAGTTATCCTTTCTATTCAGAACTGAAGTTTGGAATAGAGTCGGGCGAATATAACAATCAGTATTTGGAACACTCGGGTACTATATTCTATTATGGTCAAGATAAAAATGTACTGGTGAAAACTGATAGTTTGGATTTAAACTCTTCTCGTTCTATTAAACGGCACTCTTATAAAGCTATGGGTAATGTACGCAGAACAAAATTGGAAAGTTTCTTTGAGGGAAATGAGGATCGTATTTTATATGTAGGAGAAACCGTCCGGTTTGAAAGTTTTAGTAGTTTTAGAGTGAATATATCTTCTCAAAATGAAGGAGTGCGTTTACGTAGGTTGAGCGACCAAAACGATGTTCGACAAGCAGCCCGTGTTTTTGTTGATGGTGAAGAGGTTACAGAACGTTTATGGTATGTAGCTGATAGTAACCCTTATAAACGCTGGCTGGAAGATGACTTTGAAATTCCAGCCAGGTATACTAAGGGAAAAAAATCATTAAATATTCGTATCGTACCAGTTTCTATGTCTAAAGAGGGAAAAAATACTTGGAATGAAGCTGAATATCAGGTGTTTTGTTATAATAATTAAATATTATAACC
>USSR01000728.1 GCA_900557355.1 uncultured Bacteroides sp. | reverse complement strand
CCAATGCTATGGCGTTCTCCTCACGCTTTTGTAAAAGCATCAAATACAGTCCGGCTTTGATTTCCTGTTGACGGGCAATACTTACAAACTGACGTTCTTGTCCGGGAGCATCACTAATACGACGAGAAAAACGGCTTGCTTCACGTTCAAGATCAGCTTTTGTAATTAATAAACCTTTCAATGATCCGTCAAGGGTCGCCTGCACATTCGACTTCATGGCACGGATGCTTGTATCCAGATTGATAATCGTAGGATTATTTTCTGTAGAAGTACGTAATAAGCGCTTCCGTTCAACTAACATTTCATTATATCGTTCAATCGTTGCAACCAATCCTGGATCTTGCAAGCCTATATTACCCGGAAGAACTTCGTATTCATTTCCTCTTATATATTTCCGCAAATCTTCAATAAGGCTGATTTGTGTCCGGTTCTCTACTCTCTTCTTTTCATATTCGGCGTTACCGGTCAAGGCAATTTGCGCTTCACTAGTCAAGTCGGTAATACCGGCATTACGCTTGAAGTTCTCCAGATTCACTTCCGTACTTCCCAGTTCTTTCGAGATGATATTAATTCGTTCATCTATAAATTCAGCAGTCTTTTGAGCAATCTCATTTTTATCATTATTGGTATTACGGTTGTACATTTCCAATAGCTGGTTAATGAAATCCTGTCCACGTTGCAGACTGGAGTTCTTTAGAGATATTACTGCTACTGAAGTCTTTTTAGAAGTGGGCTCAATTCTCAGATTCTCACAATATGCTCTGGCTACCTTCATCGGTGAATTGATCTTAGCCGTAATGTGACGGATATTTTGAGTGGAAGATTCTTCGGTTGTATCTTTCTTTACCATCAGCGAATCCGGTGATTGGAAGAAAGCTAAAGTTCCTTCATCCATAGGAAAGACAGCAGGAAGTTTCTCAAAATGCTTTTGATATTCTTTTTTGCCAATTGTTACTCCTACATCCAAACTACCTTTTGGATGCAATGACATCTCAACTATCATCGGATCACTTAACTTCTCTGCTTCTTGTGGAGTCAGACTAACCAGAACAGGAGAAGTCTTATACATATTCTTGGAAGGGAATTCATCTTCGTCTGTATAAGAGACATACAGATTTAACAGATTGACCACCTCCTTTACCAAAGTCTTGGAACGCAGAACTTCAAGTTCATTATCTATATTTTGGGAAGACCCCGTTAGACCACTTAATCCCAGTTCTTCCAATCCTGCCATACTGCCTGTATTACCACCTTTTTTATCATCCTTAATAATGACTGTAGCTGAGATATTATAAACAGGAGTAGCCATACGCAGGTATATCCATGCTCCAATAAGACAAACTAAAACTGCACCAACAAACCACAGCCAATGAATAATATACTTAAAAAGTAATTCTTGAATATCTACTTTTTCATCATCAGCTTCACGTTGTCTCACGTTTGCTATTTCTTCTTTCATTCTTTCAAAACGTTATTTTAAGATATTAAATAATAAGCTGGCTAAAGACACCAGAATGGAGGTAGCAGAGAACCACAGGCTTGTGCTGTTACCAATGTCTGAGTTACGGGCTTTTGCTTTATTGGGGGTTACATAAACGACATCATTCTGTTGTAACCAATAATAGGGAGAAAGAATTGTTTCCGATTTATTCAAGTCCAAAGTTATAATTTCTTGTTTGCCGGTGGCATCTTCACGAATCAGCTTTACATTATCGCGTAAACCATATACTGTCATATCCCCCGCCATAGCAAGTGCCTCCAGCAGATTCACTTTTTCATTAGAAATAGTAAAAGTACCGGGACGTGTTACTTCGCCAATTACTGAAATTTTATAGTTGACCATACGTACTGTAACAATAGGTGTCTCTTTCATATATGGTTTCAACTTTTCTACAATCATCTGCTCTGCTTGTTTCTTTGTCAATCCACCTAACTTTAATTCTCCTAATACAGGGAAAGAGATCTTTCCTTCATTATCTACCAGATAAGTTTGCAACACAGGCTGTGTAGTAGCCAAAGTATTGGCTACAGACAAATTTGTAGGACTGGCAACCGTCAAATTAAAAGGTGCTGCCAATTCCGGACTTGTACAAGACACTACAATAGTCAACAGATCTTTAGGCATGATCTTTGCATCGTACAATTTTTCTTTCTGTTCTATTTGATTTACTACTTCTGTATCCTGCAAATAAGGTACTTTTTTGTAGGACTGGCAGGCCGCAAACAGAAAAGGCAGTAACACTACAAAAATCAATTTATTAAATATTCTCATAACTGTGATGAATTAGATATCTACTCTTTTATACTTAGTTGTTTTGATTACTCATTAATTTAAACTCTTAATATGCCTCTTTTTCTCCATGGATAGCATTATAGACTGTTTTATAGATTATATACAGATCAAGCATAAACGTCCAATGTTCAATATACCATATATCACGACTCACACGGCCTTCCATTTGCCAAAGCTCTTTTGTTTCTCCCCGATATCCCGTCACTTGTGCCCAACCTGTAATACCGGGCTTTACAAAATGACGAACCATAAACTTATTAATTACCTGAGCATATTCTTCCGTATGTTTCAGCATATGGGGACGAGGACCGACAACGGACATATCTCCCCTCAAAACATTAATAAACTGTGGTAATTCATCAATACTCGTTTTACGTATAAACTCACCAATACGTGTTTTGCGAGGATCATTTGCTGTAGCTTGAAGAACATCACATTGTGCATTTACTCGCATAGAACGGAACTTGTAACACCAAAATTCACGACCGTCTTCACCACTACGTTTCTGTTTAAAAAAGATAGGGCCCGGTGAACTGATTTTTATAGCAATCCCTATTATTATATAAACAAAAGGGAAAATAGTACACAAGAATATCAATGAAGATATTATATCAAAAATCCGTTTTAAAACACGATTCTCACGAAGTTCCAATGGTTCACGACGAATAGATAATACCGGTACATTACCTAATAATTCAAAATACATCCTGCGCTTTAAATAGTTACGAACATTGGGAACACTAAAAAAACGCACCAAGTGGTTCTCGCAATAATTAATGATAGGAACAATCTCGGCACTTCGTACAGAAGGGAGACTGCAATAGAGTTGCGCTATCTTGCCTGCATTTTGTTCCAAATATTCAATCGCTTCTTTTGGCTGTCCCAAGTATGCAACTTCTTCCGGATAACAATCGGAAGGAGAATCTTCAAAATATCCCATAACACGATAGCCGGAAGTAGGATCGTCTGTCATCGAATGATAAAGCTCCTGCATATTCTCATGACTGCCAACCAATACAACCAAACGAACATTCCCTCCTTTTTTCCGATAAAGCTCCAGAAAATAACGGAAAGAAAGACGATAGCAAATTAAGATTAGCATCAAAGCAACATAATACAAGCCAAATAATCGGGAACGGAAAAATTCAAAATGAAAAAGAGACAAAAAGCAAATAGAAAATAAAACAAAAGGTACCATATTGCGAAGTACACGGATCATAATCTGTTCGGGACGGACAACCGGATGGTGCAAGATTACTCCTGACTGAATATTACAAACCAAATAGCAGAGACTAAGCACAACCATTCCTTGAAA